>VGTI01000043.1 GCA_016874735.1 Deltaproteobacteria bacterium | reverse complement strand
AGGTTAACAGACAAAAGGACAGCCTAAGACTTGCGACCGTTTTTGATATTATTAATTTCGGCAATAGCCGTAGCCATACCCTCCTCATAGATGGCAGGCCACTTCGGATCAAGTAGGAAGCTCAGCTCCAAGGCTGGATTTCTATCGAAATGTCGGCCTTCACCACCAACCAAGCCCGAGACGCTAGCGCGTCCTACGGTATGGTTGGAGTACTGGCTGACGTTCTGATAGATTATTAACCGAACACCACTTTAACTGGGCGCAATAACGCCCGTTGCGATGTCCGCACGACTAATTGGAGGTTCTGTGAACTCCCAAGGACGCATGGCTACGTGGCGCCTCATTTTATCAGTAACCACGCTGGGTATTGCTATTATTACGCTGCACTTCCATGGACTTCTCACCGTGCCTTTGAACGATTTCATTTGGGGTATCTCGATCTCAGCCGACCCAGTCGGCGACCTCCACCTCGTCCATGACTTTCTCATGCAAGCGGAACGGGGCTGCATCAATCACGTTACGTCCCATAGCTACCCTTTCGGATCCATGGGTTTTATTGGCCCCAATCGCTATTTCGGACCTGGCTTCATTGTCTTCACGGCACTCGCAAAGCTAAGCGGGAAGTTGGTGGGCTCGTTTAACGTTGCAATTATGCTACTGATGCTAGTCAATATGATCGTGACGTATTTCGCGACGCGATCTCTCTTGCGGGATAATTTGACCGCTTTAATCCCAGCTATCTTAGTGACATTTAGTGCCTATTCATACGCTCATTCTTGGGCGCATATCGGCCTTATGCCAATATTCTATTTCCCATGTTTTTTGACGGCATTCTCGGCTCTGCAAGCCGGCAAGCAAGATCGTCGCCAAATACTAATAGCCGCGATATTAATGGCTGCAACTGCCTATGCGACACCTTATTACCTGTACATAAACATATGGCTAGCCGTCGCCATCTTTGCTGGCTATGTAATTGCTGCCCCCAAGACCATGCTCACCCGCAAATCCTTTTTAGCAAACATGAATTGCGCTATCATCGCTATTGCCCTGATCATGCCTTTTATCTACCTATCTTTCTTTCAAGATATGAGCGATGGATGGTATCAAGATCCCGCCCAAAATTACGGCGGGTCGCTTTATTTTCTCTACAATTACTCAGCTCGTCCCAGTGATTATTTCTTGCCAAATGTCCACAATCGATTTTTCGGCACATTTTTTAGACCTTTTATTGCCGATGCCAACAATGCACGCAATTACTGGTCGGACGAGCTGCCGATATCCATTGGCTTACTCCCGTCACTTTTTGTTTGTCTTTTGAGCGTTGCATTTATTGGGAGGTTGCCATTTTTGGATCGTAGATTCCGTGTGATTACGGATAAATATCTGGCACCAATCTGGAAAGCCAAAAAGCGTAACCCTGGTCTCGTTAATGGGTTAATATTGGCCATGATACTTTCGTTTCTAATAAGCCTGCCGCCGACTTTAACTTACTTTGGCCAACAAATACCCATGCCCAATGAGTTGCTCAGGCATATCGTTCCGTTTCGGTCCTATTCCCGATTTGCAATTCTTTTTCTAGTTGCACTTACCACGCTGATCGCCTTGGTGGTGCAGGAAACAAAACGCCCGAAAATTTATACATGTCTGCTGTTAGGGCTTGGTGTTTTTGAAGCCACGCCATCGACAATGCTCCACAAGGCATCTGAGTCGGCACGCTACATTCAGTATCTGCGGAATCGCTCTGAACAAGTAATAATGCGCTTTGAAAAGCAGAATATTGAAATAAAACGGGCCATTGATCTCGAAGTGGTCTTGAGTGGAAAAAAGACCATTAATGGTGACGTAAACATGAACTACGGCTACACCGATTGGCCACTTTTGCCGCAATTTCCAGCAATAAATTTCGGTCAACTCGGTCAGTTGGGCGCTGAATTGCTACTGGTAAATGGCAAATTGCAGGTCCCGGTTAAAGAACGTTCCTATTTAACTCTACTTGCCGAATTCCCTGAGGACGACATCCAAATCTGGAAGATAATTCCTGGCAGCGATGTACGCCTAGACGCCTTGTTTAAACCATTCAAAGAGCGAAACGCTGTAGACGCTTGTTATGTCGCATCTAAACCTGAGGTTGCGGCCGCACTTGCTGCTTTTGGTCGTATCGTCTCGTCGTAGACGCTAACCTATACTCGGCTTCGTACATATTAAGCTTTAAGCTATATGAGGTTTTTGTGGTACTAAACAGCAATCTAGATGTCAGTCGCAAAGGCCAAAATCAAGCACCCTGTAACATTCGATACAGTGTAATTAGCGACAGTCTCTTTAATTCACCAACTACCGAAAAAGAAGCGCGGATCATCAGATGAATCAGCTACCAAAACATGCCGACTCCAGGCCCAAGCACTTGACCATGGACGGCGACACAAAGATACACAGGCCTTACTATAAAAATTTAATCGATGAGATTCGCCAGGCCAAAAATCTTCTTAATTTAGGCTCAGGTGTAGCGTTCGCATTCGAAACCTATTGCCGCCAAATTAACCACAACTTGAATATTTTTTCAGCTGATCGCTTAGAGCTGACGGCCTCTCAGAATATCGTGTCGTGGTATCAGCAAGTAGATCTTGAGTCGAACTTCACAATCAAGGACGCACCTGAGTTTGACTTAGTATGCCTTTTTGAAGTCATAGAACATGTCGATAAAACCGATGCACTCATTAAAAATGCGATGAGATATTGTCGACCTGGGGGCTGCATAGCAATTTCCTTCCCCAACCTTTCTTCGTTACTTGCTCGACTCGAATTGCTTGCGGGCTTTCAGCCGCACATCTTAGAGGTAAGTAACGAATTGGCTAACTTCGGGATGGGACTAGTTGGACGTCTTAATAATCCAAGCAACCAACCCCTCCACCATATACGAGGCATCACAAGTCGAGCAGCGAACGAATTATTGCAACACCACGGCCTAAAAATTCGGCGTACACTCGGCTCAAGCTGGGGCATTTTAGAACCGTTTTGGCGTTATATCCCTAGCCTGGCACCGATCAATTTATTTGTCTGCGAGAATCCAGACGCTCGGGTCGGCACGCAGGAGTGACTGAGAGTCCTTGCTGACATATTGAGACCCTCGATCGGAGTGCGCGGTCAAGCCAGAAGCCGGCTGACGAGCTCCAATCTCCATTAGTCTGAGTCAAACCGTCCCGTAGAACCATATCAATGGCATTCTGTTTGAATTCCTTGTCGAATGTCCGTCTCTTCTTGTACATAATCACTCCGTTAAGCACTTGCTATACTATGCTTAACTCGGTGTCCACTAAACTGAGGAAGGCTATATCGGCCTCTTAGGTGTGCGTGGGCCGGCATCGTCGGGCGATGGTGCCGCCGTTTAAGGATGTTCTTGCCAGCCAGGGGTTGCCCCCTTCGGGAGGGCGCCCCCCGCTGACCCATGAACTATAAGCCCGCAGGACTCGCGATTTCTAATAGGGCCTTTTGCCCAGTGCTTATTCCGGCCGCATCACCCTTATTACAGATGAAGAAAGACGCCGCATGCCGCTCGTATGGGGACATTGACGAATTGTCACCCGCACGACTAATGCCTACGACGACTTGTTGCGCATCCAGAAAGACGACGTCCACCTCGAAACCAATCTGATTCCGGTAAAAGCGACGCCCGCCTGGAAAATACATGCCAGTACCAGGGGCAAATCTGACAATGGACTGAGCATTCGTGCGCCGACGGAGTGAGCCCCTCAACACCGTTAGTTGAAAGCTATCGGTACTGCCGTCAAATTTTAGGACGGCCGACGGCGCCGGGCCCAAGCTATAAATTACCTCATAGAGTCCCAGCACAGAGACTGCTACGCCCGCTGCTGAAGAAAGAAAAGATAATCCAGTCGACAGTGATTCAAGCACAGGCCACCTCTTATTTTTTGTTGTCAGGGATAGTAATCGGGCCTTCGACTTTGATGCCCCGTGCCGTAAGGATCGCATCTACCTGCCGCGCGATCTCGTCTTTCTGTTTTTGCGATAGCGATGCATCGCATGGAAACTTATCTAAGATAAATGCTGTGAATTTGCTTTGCGCCACCAGAGCCCCAAAACCGACCGCCAAGGCTTTTGATAGGACGACATCGGGAATCATGGCGCAAGTGAGCACGGCTGCACCCGAGACACTAGCGATGCCCTCGAAGATCTCTGCCGCTGAATCCATAGATTCACAGCTTGGGCCACGGAGACCGACTCCAGTGCAATTGATCGCCTCCAAATTAGTCGTGTTCGACACATACGCAATCTGAGGTGTTGGTTCGTGGTCGTCACTCTTAGGGGTGGTGGTGCTTTTTCTCGTGTTGCCACAGGCTGTTAGACATAGCATAGCGGCTAGGAACGCAAATTGGATACGCATAAGACATGTGCCTCAACTGGTTAAAATGTGCAAAGACTCCCGGAGCAAATATCGTGCCGTTCAAAGCGGGAACACCGTGGTCAAATAAAATGAGGGGGTTGAGGCAAATGGCCAACGACCACATGAGGGCAGGTGCCAGTTTGGTGGTATAAAAACGCGACACTCTTTTTGGCTTTGTAAATATCCTGGACGTTTTGAAAGCTAACTCGATAGCGAGTAAAAACAAGGAAAGCCTTGACCAGGATCAGTATTCACATCAGTGAAAAATCTGATTCTGCTCAATGCCCTTGCTGATTAGCTTTTGCTAATTTTGAATTTTGATCCAACGATCTTAAAAAACCGATGTCGTGATCGCCGTCTGTTCTACGCTGTATTGATTCGATGAAGTAGTGTCACCTACAGGGGCCGAGTAACCGTCGGCAGTGCTCCAGACTTCGGTTGTTTCTACCGACGTCCATCCGCTGCCGCAGGCAAGACCGGGTGGTGTGTCGTTAGTTGCACTCACCAGCGAAACCATATAATCCTTGGCGTTTGTTTTGGTGTCGAGGGCGTCGCAGTACACATGGTCGGTCATTGGTTGACCACCGGACTTGAGTATGGCCCCCAATTCTGGGGTGAGTGGTGACGGATTGGCGAGATTCCTAAGTATGAGTATGTTGCTGCTCCCAGTTTCGCCTGATGCTGGTTTTGCTGCAGTGTTGCACTCTCTTACGACCTTGTTGTAGCCAGACTCTGCGGGTGATGTGGCAGCTGTATCAGCTTTTAAGTGCCTCGATACATAGGTGTCACCGGTTCGGGCACGCATGGTCCGGACTGTGCGTGTCGAAACATTAAGACCCGTGACGTACCAGTACTCGGTATAACTCACGTAAAGTTTATCGTCCGATCTCTCGTTTGATTTGCCGTTGGCGTCAGTCTGGTCGTCTCCATTGTTGTTTGCAGCGTCGTAATAAGTACCAAGATCAACGGAACTAGATGAGGCTTTCATACTCCTGTTTGCTGCGCCAGTTGAGAGGTTGACTTTGGTAATTTGACACACAGCCTTAGCGGCAAGTCCTGTGGTATTTTCAACCATGCGCCAGCGCGAATAGATCAAGGCGTCACTGGCCATAGTGTAGCGATAAATATTGGCCCATTCGGTGACACCGAACTCGCGTACGGGCTTGTACACCCAGCTGACGGTTTTGGGGTTGGTGGCGACAGCGCTTGTGCTGTAGCTCCATGGTGCATATAAGTCGAATTTGCTTTGGACTAAACCGTCATCGGCCGTAGCTGTGTAGGTGCGTACGTTGTTGTCCTCATTGATGATCGTATAGACTTTGCCCGGCCTATTATTTGACGGGAATAGATTGCCGTTATTATCACTCTGGAGATTAGTCATCACGCCATACTGGTCCGCATCCTCTCCCGAAACTCTGAACCAGACTTCGGCAGTATAGGTATCGATCAAAGAGGAAACACCAGGACCCGAGTCATTGGGTGATGATTTCCACACGCGCAGACGCTTTAACGTCAACTCCTGATCGGCGACAGCAATGTCTTTGGTAGCATCGAGGATGAGGATGCCGTTGCCGCCGGCGTTTTTCACCTGCACTTTGCCACACGCGATGCTGGTGACGAGGGCAATTGACCAAGCGGAGGCTAGGGCCATTTTGCTGGAGGGTCTTGATAATTGCATGGAACTACTCCCTATAAAGTGCATCGAATTACGCGATTTTAATGAGTATAAGACTAAAGAACGAAACCAATCTGAAGCCCGATCACAGTCTGGGCGGGGTTGATGTCGATCTGTTTATTGCTGAAGTAGAGGGTCTGGCTTTGCTGTTTGCGTCCGGTTTCTAGCGAGTAGTTGAGACGGACGATAGCTTTAGTGAATCGGTAATGGAGATCGAAGCGCGAGAGCATACCGATACCGTAGGAGACATAGTAGTCGTCACCAAAAGGGCTCGCTGATGGCATGGTGATCAGGAGGCTATCAAGTTGCATGACTCCCGCAACATCCATCCCTAGGCCAAAGCCACCGGCGAGCGTGTAGTTGACCCCGATATGAACATCGGCGTTATGCTGCTCGTGTTTGACCTTGGCCGTGATCGACGTCAGTGCCGGTGCGGCGGTACTCTTCGTACCATTTGCGTAGCGGTAGCCCGCACCGAAACCGATGCCAAAGGCGTTTTTTACCAGCCGGTAGCGAGTTGCCTCGAGCGTGAATTCGTAGGAACCATTCACAATCTGGCCGAGGTCGCCCGTCAGTTTTGCTTTACCTAAACCAAGGTAAGCGGTTGTGCCTTCGAGGGCTTTCGGACCAGCAATCATCTCGGTAGGTTCTGCTGTCTCAGCGTCAGTGACTTCGGCCGCTTTCCTTGATTTTTTGCCCTTCTTTTTGCCCTTCTTAGTTTTGCGCTTTTCGCCTTCCAGGCCTTCTTGGGTCTCAGTTTTCTCAAGGCCCTCGGTCTTCTCTAGTCCATCAATTTTCTCCGTCCCCTCCGTTTTACCCCCGCCTTCGGTAGACTCAGGCGGGACGGTGGCGTCCAGGCTCTCGGCCTTGGGTGTCTCTTCGACAGTGGCAGCAAAGGGATCGGCAGTGTCAGATTCTGGGATTTTCTCTTTCTTTGGCTTCTTTTTTTTCTTGGCTGGTTTTTTCGGTTTCTCCGACTCTTCGATAGGGTCGGGAGTTCCGAAAAGATTAATGTTGGCTTCCGCGTCAGATTGCGCAAGTAGGGGACGTGGCGTTACCAGGAGGAAAGCGATCACAATGGAACTCAGGCTGATGTATCGCATGGGTCTCCTTTACGTGGTGCGAGCCCAAATATATTTAGGATTATGTTTGTGATTATGGGGGCGATGGGGAAAAGATGTGGATCTCATATATCCTACCACGTCTTAGGGTGGATCATGGTGAATGGATCACTGTGAGATGGGCGACGCGATCAGAGTGTCAGATAAAGGCCGATGAAATTACCGCGATTTGGATCTTTAGTTAAACTGTCGCCAAGAGCAGCAGCCCGACTTAGATCATCGTCGTTGACGACGCGGTCGCGACGCTGGATCCGCAAGGACTCGGCTGCGGTGGGTGCCGACGGGTCGTAAACGACTTTGACTTTAAATCCCAGAGCGGCGAGTAGGCTCGTCAGCCCCTGCTGCGAGGGGATCTGGAGATGGCGCGGCGCCTCGAGGCCACGCCAGTTCTCGCTAAAGTGGGCGCGGAGCCCACTCTGTGAATTAGGTAGCACGAGGAACAAGGTGCCGCAGGGTTTTAGCGCGGACTTGAGGATTTTGAGCATGGCGATGGGATCATGCACATGCTCGAGCACGTGGCAGCACATGATGCAGTCAAATTCTTGACCATATTTTGGGATATCCGCTGGCGATCCCTGGACGACGTTGAGACCGATGGCCTGCGCTTTGCCGACGGCGACAGGATCCATATCGATACCCATGGCGTCCCAGCCGAGTGATCGTGCAAATCGGACGATCACGCCTGATCCACAACCGACATCGAGGAATTTTCCCTTTGGTAAACTGCCGAGCAACTCAAAACCAAATGGTTTAGAGACACTGGCGCCAAGGAATTTAGTGACGAGTTTTTGCACCAGCTTTGAAGGCACCATGCGCGGCCTGACATCTAGCCCTAGAAGCTCGCTGTACACCTCGTTCTTAAGTCTATCCTTGATGCGTGCGGCTAATGACGAGGGTTGCTCGTGCGTGTAGTAGTTGGCATAGGCACGTCCGATGGATGATGCCGTGGGGCGAGGATCGAGATAGATGCATTGGCAGCGTCGGCATTCATAAAAGTCCCAGGCCCCAGGCGCAGCATAAAAACACCAGTCTCTCACCCCATGATGCGCTAGCGAACGCTCGGTCGATTGGCAAAAAGGACAGGTGTCCACCGGTTCGAGGTCGTCGGAATTCCAGACTTCATTTTCTAGGGGCAGTTGAGACATCGCAGCTTATTTGGGGCCTCATGAGACGGTGGCGGATGATGCGACCGGGTGAGGCTATCACTTCCCATCCTAAGCACAAAATATCTAATGGGATTTGACGAAAGCTTGGTACTCTACTATGAGCAGGTGGGGCTGCCGCCTGAGGCAGCGGCCTTGAACCCAACCTAGGACCTAAGTGCCATGAATGACAGCCGAAAGACCATCTCCCTGGTGATCCCCGTCTACAATGAGGCGCAGCACCTTGAGCGCTTTTTGAAGCTGATCGACGGAATTGAGCTGCCATGTGATAAGGAGCTGGTCTTCGTCGACGACTGTTCTAAAGACGGGTCAGCAGCCATTATCAAGGGGTTCCCTTTCAAGTCCAAGGTGCAGACGGTATTCAAGCCGGTCAATGAGGGCAAAGGGGCAGCGCTGCGCAGCGGGTTTGCCTTAGCCACGGGCGATATCGTCTGTGTGCAGGATGCCGACTTTGAGTACGACCCTCGCGATTTGCCGACGCTGATCTTGCCGCTTTTGAGCGACAGGGCTGACGTGGTATTTGGCTCTCGTTTTAAAAAGAATGCGCCGCAGGTTCATCGCACCTTTCACTATCTCATTAACCGCTTTCTGACGATCCTTAGTAACTTCTCGTCCGGCCTCTACCTGACGGATATGGAGACCTGTTACAAACTCTTCAAGGCGCGGATCATCAAGAATATCGTCCTTGAGAGCAACCGGTTCGGTTTCGAACCTGAGGTCACGGCTAAGGTCGCTTGCTTAAAGGTTAGGGTGGAGGAGTATCCTATCGCCTATTACCCCCGGAATTATATCGAGGGTAAAAAGATCACCTGGCGTGACGGCGTCGCTGCCCTGCGCCACATCCTTTACTTCAACTTTGTCGCCGATAAGCGGAAGTTTTTTACTCCTGAGATGCCCAAGGATTACATCCCGCAGGCGAATCAGTGGCTTTGAGCCCGGCGAAAAATTCATAAATCGTGAATCGTAAATCCTGGCACACTGCGTCCTGACGGGGATCGCTGCGCCGCGCGGTGATTGCGACCGTCAGCTTTGGTCACTCCGCCAGCCGTGATAGGATAGATGGATAGAAAAACGGGAAAAAGTTTGCTTGGGAGCTAATCTTTGGCGCCTTTAGTCACGCCACCCGGGACGGCCGCTGCCACCCTCGTCATTGACCTCGACGAGACTCTGGTCCGTACCGATCTCCTTTTCGAGCAAATTTTACGCCTTTGTAAATCAAATCCCCGTCTTGTCGTGCGTCTACCGCTCTGGGCCATTGGCGGGAAGGTCGAGCTCAAGCGTCAATTGGCTGAGCACGTCTCGCTTGATCCGGCGCGCCTACCCTACCGTAAGCATATCGTTCAGCTCATCAAACAGGCGCGAGAACATGGCCACCGCGTCGTGCTCGCCTCGGCCTCGCATGAGCGCGTGGTCACATTGGTGGCAGATCATTTGGGTGATTTCGATGACGTTATCGCCACAAATGCAGCCAATCTCAAGGGTGCGACTAAACTAAAGGCCATTGAAGAGCGGATTGCCGGCCGCCCCTTCGTCTATGCTGGTGATTCCAGTGCAGACCTGGTGATCTGGGAGCGCAGCGCCCAAGCCATTGCCATCAATCCGTCACCAAGCGTGGCGCGGCGACTGGCTAAGACCGGCGTCCCTCACGAGGTGGTGAGAGACCGCGTACCGCTGAAGAGGCCACTCTTTAAACAGCTGCGTATCCATCAGTGGCTCAAGAACGCGTTGCTGTTTCTGCCTTTTCTTGCGGCTCATCACTTCCGCGATCTCGATCGTTGGGGGCTCGCTGCTCTGGCCGCCGCGGCATTTTCATGTCTGGCCTCGGCCGTCTATGTAATGAACGATCTCCTTGATGTCGATTCCGACCGGGCCCATCACTCCAAAAGTAAACGCCCCTTTGCCTCGGGCGATTTGCCGCTGAAATTCGGTTTCCTGCTCATGCCAGCTCTGCTTGGCGCCGCCGGCCTTTTGGCCGCACCATTGGACGGACTTACGCAGGCTTATCTGACGCTGTACTTCGTCCTTAATGTCGCTTATTCGCTAAGATTAAAAGAGGTAGTCTTGGTCGACACCATGACACTGGCTGGGTTTTATACGCTGCGTATCCTGGCGGGAGGATCGGCTACGTCGGTACCGGTGTCGGATTGGCTCCTGGCGTTTTCGATTTTTTTCTTTTTTGGTTTGGCCCTCGTCAAAAGGTATACCGAGCTGACGCATGGCCGCGGCAAAGCCACCATCGCCGGTCGCGGCTACGTCTATAACGATAAGCAAACGGTGTTTGTGAACGGTATCGCAAGCTCTTATCTCGCCGTGCTGGTGACGGTACTTTACTTAAACGGCAGCAATCCCGAGCATCGCTATGCGGAACCTCAGTATCTCTGGTTACTCGCGCCCGTATTACTCTACTGGAGCTCCCGCATCTGGCTACTTGCCCAGCGCGGCGAGGTCCATGATGATCCTGTCATCTTTGCCATTAAAGATCCGGTGAGCTGGCTCTGTGGCCTCGTGATTTGCGGCATACTGGCCTTAGCTATATGAGGCCTAGCGATGACGCGTCTTGAAAGCTGGGGACGATTACCACGTAGTGTGGTCCCGCAAGCACGCTCGCTCTATTGGCAGAGTGACGTGCTCCATAGCATTAGTGGCAAGGGTAAGTCTGTACTCGCCTACGGACTAGGTCGTAGCTACGGTGATAGCTGTTTAAATGATCAAGGCGTGCTTTTACTCACACGCGGCTTAGATCGGTTTATTAGTTTTGATCCCGTTAACGGCATCATACGGTGCGAGGCTGGAGTGTCACTGGCGGAAGTGCTGGAGTTGGTGGTGCCGCGCGGGTGGTTCCTCCCGGTGACACCAGGTACAAAGTTTGTGACTGTAGGTGGCGCTGTTGCTAACGATGTGCACGGCAAAAATCATCACGTTGATGGCACCTTCGGTCATGCGGTGCGCAGGCTGGAACTCATGCGCTCCGACGGCAGTCGGCGTGAATGCTCGCCGACGCAAAATCAGGACGTCTACTTTGCTACGATTGGTGGTCTCGGACTAACGGGGGTAATCACCTGGGTAGAGTTTCAACTTAAAAAAATCAGCTCGCCCCTGATTGATCAAGAGGTGATCAAGTTTGGTGGGCTAGACGAATTCTTCGCCCTGTCACGAGAGTCTGAACACCAATTTATGTACACGGTATCTTGGATCGATTGTCTCGCTAGCAAAAGAAATTTGGGGCGCGGCCTGTTTATCCGCGGCAATCACGCGACTGATGGTATCGATGCCGCTAGAGCTAAATCCGTGGCCTCTATCAACGCAAAATGGCACCTGCCCATGGATTTACCCAACGTCGCCATGCATCCACTCACAGTAAAGGCCTTCAATCTCGCCTATTATCACAAGCAGCTTCGGACCCATCACGCCACAAGAGTGTTTTATGACCCCTTCTTTTATCCCCTGGATGCCGTGCACGATTGGAACCGCATTTATGGCAAGCGCGGCTTCTACCAGTATCAATGCGTCGTCCCATTTAGCAGTGGCACCGCGGCGATGCGCGAGATTTTGGACACGATCTCCCGCGCCCGACTTGGTTCGTTTTTGGCTGTGCTTAAAACCTTTGGCGCTAAACCCTCCCTTGGGATGATGTCGTTCCCCCGCCACGGCGTGACGTTGGCGCTAGATTTTGCCAACACCGGTGACGATGTTTTGCGGTTATTTGAGAGGCTAGATGCGATTACCTGTGCTGCAAATGGCAGTGTGTATATAGCGAAAGATGCGCGGATGAGCCCAGCAGCATTTAGGCAGTACTATCCGCGGTGGCAGGAGTTTCGGCATTTTGTCGATCCCAGATTCTCGTCCAGTTTTTGGCAGCGCATTATGGAGTCCGCATGAAGCGAGTCTTGATTTTAGGTGCCACCTCATCGATGGCCGGCGCAGTGGCGCGGCTCTATGCGCATCAGGGAGCAGCACTCTATCTCGTCGGTCGCGACGTTGCGAAATTGGCAGCGACCGAGAGTGACGTTAAGGTGCGTGGAGCTTGTAGAGTCGTCGCCGTAGCCGCTGATTTAGTGGATACGAAAGGTCACGAAGTAATCATCAGTGACGCAGCGGCAGCGCTCGGTGGCCTAGATATAGCGCTGATAGCCCATGGGGAGCTCGGGGCGCAGGCCACGCTGCAGGCCTCGGTGCCGAAGACGCTAGCTATCATCGCCAGTAACTTTCTCAGTCACGTGTCTCTGCTCACGGTCCTGGGCAATCACTTTGAGGAGCAAAAGTCCGGGACCATTGCTGTTATCACCTCTGTTGCCGGCGACCGCGGACGTAAATCAAATTATGTGTACGGTGCGGCCAAGGGGGGTCTGAGCGTCTTTCTCAGCGGCCTACGCAATCGTCTAGCGGTAGCAGGGGTCAGTGTCATCGATATCCGTCCTGGCTTTGTCGACACCCCCATGACAGCTAGTTACAAAAAGGGTTTACTCTGGGCTAAGCCCGATCAAGTGGCCAAAGTGATTGTGGCTGCGATCGCTTCGGGACGTGACGTCGTCTACGTCCCCTGGTTCTGGCGCTGGATCATGCTGGTGATCCGGAGCATCCCCGAGTGGAAGTTTAAGAGGATGAATTGGCCGAGTTAGGATGATCGGTCGGTATTAGTCAGAAAAGTATACCCCTTAAAAATATAAAAAGTCCGACTTTTAGGCACCAAAAAGTCTGAAATGCTGTATTATATCTTAGGAGTGATCAAGGCTGTCGAGCAGCCGGGACTTCGGACTCGCCTTCAGAATACTGTCAACGCCCTGTTTTAAAAGATTTAATTGAGATTGGTGCGGATATGTATCGTGTCGTAGCAGCGGTGATCAACCAGTGGCTTAAATCCGGAACCAAGCCGTTGCTGATTATGGGCGCCAGACAGGTAGGCAAGACCTATACCGTCCAGAATACGCTCATGCCGCACTGCCGGAAGCTTCATATTTTTAATTTTGAGAAAAACCGTTCACTCGCCAGCCTTTTTCAAGAGACGTTGAATCCAAACGAATTGATTAAGAAGCTGGCATTATTCGCTAATCACGAAATTGATTTGCAAAACGATGTGATTTTTTTTGACGAGATCCAGGCCTGTGGTGAAGCGATTACGTCGCTGAAATATTTTAATGAGGACTTGCCACAGGCTAAGGTCGTTGCCACCGGTTCTTATATCGGACTTATGCAGAGTTTCCCAGTGGGCAAGGTTGAGACTTTAGAAATGTTTCCGATGACATTTGCTGAGTTTCTGTTTGCTATCGTCGGTGATAGTCCTATTGTGACAGCTTTTCGCAGGAGAGATATTTCACCCGCACTGTTTGGCCAAATTTGGCCGTTGCTACTCGAGTATTTCTATGTCGGCGGACTACCCGAAGTGGTGGCACTTTGGGCCAAAAAGCGTCAGTATTCACCTGTGGAGGGAGCTCAGGCAGTAAGAGTGCTACAAGAGCAACTTATTGATAGTTATCATCTCGATTTTGGTAAATATTCAGGCCGCAATGCGCCGCAAATTGTAGGTGTATTTCAAAATCTACCAAATCAACTAGCGCAGTTTATCGATGGGTCCGTGCAGAAGTTTAAATTTAAAAACGTACTGCCCAAAAAGAAATCCTACGCTGAGCTTGAAGGACCAATAGTGTGGCTTGAGCAAATGCGGATGATGCACCGTAGCTTTATTGTCAAAGATCCGACCGTTCCCTTAATTACTCATGAATCCCATTTTAAAGGCTATGTCTTCGACATGGGTATACTCTCAGCACAGCTTGGTATCTCACTTAATCAGCATTTGAACGCAAAATATGATTACAAAGGATACATTGCTGAGAATTTTGTGGCTAATGAGCTGAAGGCATTACCAGCACGAAAGTTGTACACTTGGCGCTCTGCCGGTGATGCCGAAATTGAGTTCCTTTTCCCTAGTGGCGGCGAATTTGCCACTCCGATCGAGGTTAAATCTGGCAAACGTACGCGGTCTAAAAGTCTAGACAACTTTCGTTTGCGCTATAAGCCAACTCGTTCCATCAAGCTGGTGGGCACTGCAGGCGGCATCCAAGGTGACTTGCTGACCTTGCCTTTGTACTATGCTGGCTTTCTTCCCGAATTCTTTCTTTAAAGCTCGACCACCACGCCCTCATTGGGACGCAGCGCTAATCTTTCAGAAACCTGCTCACCGACGCGACCATCCATGACGGAAGTGAGAGCCACCGTGCCACGAAGGTCACCAAGATCTAACGAAGCAGATGCCGCCGTGAAGTTAAGTGCGACGAGCACTTTCTTGGCGCCATCTTGACGCACGAAGGCAAAGACGCCCGCGGGTGCGGCAATCTGTTTATAGCTACCAACATTGAGCACCGTGTTAGATCGCCGTAGTTTAAGCAGTGCTTTGTAAAGAGACAGCACTGAGCTCGGGTCACTCGTCTGCGTGGCGACGTTGAGGGCGGCGTAATTTGGTTCGACTGGCAGCCAAGGTTCGACAGTACTGAAACCGCTATACGCAGTCGTGTCCCAGAGCATCGGTGTGCGTGACGGATCGCGACCGAAGCCCTTACCTGGTGCCTTGAGCTCGACGGGATCCCGTGCGCGTTCCGGCGGTATCACAACATTAGGAGCACCAAGCTCGTCAGCATAATAAAGCGTTGGTGTCCCACGCAGTGTGAGTAGCACCATCGCTGCGATGCGTACTTGACCAGTGGGTAGGCGTGAAGCGAGGCGTGGCTTGTCGTGATTGCTCAGGACATAATTGGGCCAGCCATGTGCCGGGAGCGCTGCCTCGTACTCGTTAACTTTTTTAGCTACAGCCTCAGCGGTCCATTGCGGCAACTCTAGTAATTGAAAGTTAAACGGCAGCTGCGCCTCGGGCGCGCTTCTCGTGCCGTAGTAGAGGGCTTGGCGATCGTAGGGCAGATAGGCCTCAGTGATTAAAACGCGGTCACCTGCGTACCGATCGACTAATTTGCGCATCGCGCGCACCACGTCGTGATTGCCGGGTTGGTCCGTGGTGTACGGATGGAACAACGAGTCGTACTCAGGTTTGGTGTCGTCGTAACTCGGGTTCAATGGCTCGTCGCGCAGTTCCTCGGTCTCGAAGGCATGATTAATCGCGTCGACGCGAAAACCGTCTACACCTCGATCTAGCCAAAACTTCATCGCTGCGAGCATCGCGCGCTGAACGTCGGGGTTACGCCAGTTGACATCAGGTTGTTCCGCCAAAAACTGATGGTAGTAATACTGACCGGTCACGGGATCGAGAGTCCAAGCCGAGCCACCGAAGACGCTTAGCCAGTTTGATGGCGGCTGATTACCGCCACGGCCGTCGCGCCAGATATACCAGTCGCGTTTGGGATTAGTGCGGGAGCTACGGGATTCTTTGAACCAAGGATGCTCGTCCGATGAGTGATTAGGGACGTAATCCATGATGATGCGCATCCCACGACCGTGTGCTGCAGCAACTAAACGGTCAAAGTCAGCGAGCGTGCCAAAGAGCGGATCGACGCCAGAAAAGTCAGCAATATCGTAGCCAAAGTCCTTCATCGGCGACGGATAAAAGGGTGATATCCACAGCGCATCCACACCCAAATCGGCCAGGTAATCAAGGCGCTCAGTGATCCCATTGAGATCGCCGACGCCGTCTCCGTTACTGTCCTGAAACGAACGTGGATAGATTTGGTATACGGTGCTCTTTTGCCACCACTTGGACTCAGCCCGGGCACTAGCCGCTAGAGCGAGGAAACTTGCTAGAATCAATGATGTATTTGTAAGGCGCATCAACGAAAAAGTCCTCCCCAAGGCGTAAGTCACGCACGTGTGGGGAGGTCTATACGCAACTATTTTTGGTTTATCTACCGAAATTCCGTCAAAAAATTCAGTTGGTGCCAGCGCCTGCCAGTACAGACCTAAGCCGCGCCGCATTGGAGCGGAAAAAGGCCCTGATTGCCGCAACAAAGATCCCAGCCATACCGCCTAGGATGGTGCCAAGGACCACCGCCACAAAGACGTTGTTAAGACCCTTACCGCTGACGGGCAAAGGTAGCGCCGACGCTTGCTTCAGCTCGGAGCCGGTGCTCAGTAATGGTAGCCGAGTAAGCGTCTCGACGCCCGAGCCGGTCTTAACCAACTTAAGCTGCTCCTGCGCCGCTGCGTAAGCTACCTGCGCCTCGGACTGCTGGTTAATCAGCTTAATCCGTAGAGGCTCTGTCGCAGGTACAGGACCGAGCAGGAAGGTAACGACGTCGCCAGTCTTGTCGGTCGCTAATGCGGCGCCGAGACCGGTGATGACGAACTCACTGTAGTCGCGTCCTAGGCCCGAGTGTTTGTTGTACAATTTCAATGCCTGGGTCTTGATGGAGCCGAGCTCCAGCTGCCGCAGGGCCACCTCTTCCTGAGCCTTTTCGTAGGGCTCTGCATACTTGAGGTTAAACGCTGCAATCGCCCGATTAAGTGCAATTGGTACCGACTTCTCTAGGGCAGCGGCCTCGCAGCCAGCCGAGCAGTCTAGGCTGATAAGCAGTTGCGTACCTTTGACTTCGATACCGCGCAAGGCACCACTGCCTGACTGCTGCTGACTGGCGAGGCGCTTTTGCTGCCCCTCGTTAAGGGTCGCGCCGATGATGGACGGATTCTCAAACAAAGCCTGGGCACCAGCCTCGGTCTTGAGGAACGCCGTCAAATTGGTCGCAATCAGCGCAGTCTGGAATCCCTCTGTGGCCGGACTGACCACTGCCGTCCACTGACCCGCGACGGCATCGGGAGCACCGACGGGCCTATGCTTAACGGCCCAAATCCCGCCGCCCAAAGCCAAACCAGTTAAGGTGCAGCTGACGATGGTTTTACGCCAGCGCCACATAAAGCCAATAATATCGATGAGGTCTATCTCATCCGCGTAGTCGGACCCGGCACCAAGTGTGCGCTCCGCCGTGAGCACAGGCTGGCCCGTTTGGTCTGCGGTGGTCATGATGGCTCTCCCCCCCGATTGGTGTCTGTCTGTCGCTCAATCTGTCTGTTTGTCGGGCTATTCTGCCACAATCAACGGTGAGGGCCAGACCAAATCTTATAACCGTGTCACCTTCTCACCTTCTTAGTGCAGGGAAATGTACGGATCCCCGCGATTGCAGAGCGTCCCATAGCCAGCACAGCCTCGCGCGTATTACCGCCGATGTGAGGCGTAGCGTAAAGGCGTGAGCATGCCGCTAACTCAGGAGATAGCTTGAATGGCTCCGATGGGTATACATCGACCGCAAGGCCACCGATGCGACCTCTCAGCAGTGCTTGGGTGGTGGCATCAAAATCAAGCACAGATCCCCTTGAGGTATTGACGATCAGTGCTGATTGCTTGACGCGGGCCAGCTCGCGCGCGCCAAACATACCGAGCGTTAATGCCGTGGCAGGCACGTGGAAAGTGATCATGTCGGCACTTGTGAGGAGGTCATCATAACTCACTTGTCTTGCGCCCACTTTAGCTGCCTCATGCGCCTTATCTAATATATCGTGACACACTACGTCGCTTCCGAAGGCCTTAAGCAGTAAGGCTAAATCAGAGCCAACATGCCCAAATCCGACGATACCGACGCGCAGATTAGAAAGCTGGCGCCCACCGTCTTTGACCCATTGACCGTGGCGCATGAGATCAATGCTCGCGGCAGCATTACGAAAATGACCTAGCGCAAATGCAAGAACGAGCTCAGACACAGCCCTCTTGTTAACGCCACCCGTCCAAGCCAGGGTGATATCTCGACATGATAGTTCAGCTTCGTCTATGTTGTCTAAGCCGACGCCGTATTTGGCGATAACCCTAAGATTCGGTGCAGCGTCAAGCACCGCGGCATCAACTAACTCAGTGCCGACGATGGCAGCATCGGGATTGGTGTCACGCCAAAAATGTATGAGCTCATCCCGCGTCATCACATGGCCGAGCGGGTTGAGAATCACTTCAACACCAAGCTCACGAAGTTCGCTCACGAGCATAGCGTTCTTGACGAAGCTCGCGGCAGAAACGGCCACGCGTGTAATATTTTTGATCGCGTCACTCACCTGAACCAACCTGTCATGCTCAGCCTATCCCTGGTCGTCGTCGCTACTTCATGCGGGATATCACGACTGAGAAAACAAGCCAAGGTGCCAGCACGCGGTTCCACTGTCGCCACCAGGCGCTCCGGCGCGTCGGCGGCATAAATACGTAGTTCACCACCGTCGCCGGGTTGCCAGTTGTCGTTGAGATAGACGATGCACGAGAGTATGCGCGTCGATTGACCTTGAAAGTTATCGACGTGCTTATCGTAGTGACCACTGGGTCCATAGTGGGTGAGGTGGGCCTCTAACTCACGTAGTCCCATGTAAAGCTCGCGGTTAAGCGTCTGCCGCAGGTCTTCAAGGCGTGCCAGGGCGATCCCCTGTGCCGGAGTTAGCGCGCCAGTGTCTAGCCAGTAAATGAGATCGGAGCGTACGGAGCTATTGAGTTGAAAGTCGTCGGCACGCCCAACACCAGAGGCACGCATCAGGCCAGCTGCTTTAAGTTGGTCAATGTCGGCCACCAGCCCCCGCCACTCAGTGTCGGACAGGAATCCCTCATACTTGGCCCAACCTTGGGCAGCCAAATCATCGGCGATCTTGATCATCTGCTAAATCGATCCTTATTTAAGGAGATCTTCGAGGATGATCCCGGTGTTGAGCAGAGCCGCCTTCATCTCCGAGAATTCAACGCCGGCGCTCTTTAAATACTGGCCTCGACGCTGACAAAGGAGGAGCCGGTTTTTCACAGTATGCGCCGCTGGTACAAATTCCGTGGCCGTCACTTCATAGCCGCGGCTGCGGAGTAAAAGCATCCGCATGGTATCGGTGAAATGTGCCGCCGTCTCGCGGCGGATGTTGGGCGTCTGAAAGATCGGGCTAAATGGATGCAAAGTCTTGGACTCCGCAAGATCCTTCCATTTGCGTGCAAGCTCGGCATGGCAGCACGGAGCAAAGGCCATAGCATCTGCCTTAGCGTGCACAGCAAAGGCCATCGCGTGATCAGTAGCTGTATCGCAGGCATGGAGTGAAATAACTAAGTGCGGTCTCGGCGCGGCAGATATCTCGCCGTCACTGGCAACTGGAAATAGCGCGCCGTAGATGTCATGCCACGGTCTATCCCCGACACGCGCCGCAGTAAAACGCAGCATATCGCCGAGCCCAAGGGCGACGGCTCGCTGCTGACTGGTCGCAATGACTTTGGCGTTAGCGTCGATCCCTATGATCTGCGCATCCTTATGCCACTTGTGGCGCAGTAGCCAGGCGAGCAAAAGGCTGAGATACGACGTACCGCAGCAGGCGTCGACGACGCGGACTTGTTGGTGACGGGCGACCAAGTCTTCGAGCACTGGCCGCAGCAAGGTGAGCATATGATTGATCTGCGAGAATTTACGCACCGCGTCAGCTGACATCGACGCGTCAGCGTTAAGTAGGCCGACTGCACGCAGTACCGGCGCACTCTCGCTCGGCCTAATCAACCAGTCTTTACCACCAGTGATCTTAGCCTCGCGCTCCTTGGTCCAGTGACGCGTAGCTTTGGCGGTGAATTCTGTGTCGGTTCCCATCGGCGCTGGTCATCCTAGTGCAGTGGCGACTCTGAGGCCTCTGGCTGCAAAAGCATGTCTTCACTGATGTTAGCAAGTTCAGCGATCAGACGCTGATCATCGATCCAACCCTCAGCCACACCGACGTTGAGGTCGAGGTACACTTTTTGATCAAAGTGCTGCTGGAGAGATTCTCGCGCCGCGGAACCAATCGCCTTGATCCGACTGCCACCCTTGCCGAGGATTATCGGCTTATGGCTCTTTTGACTGAGAAGCACCTTGGCCTCGACAACCACGATCTCGGGCTTCATCTCAACGCGTAGCACTTTAACCGCCGTACCGTAGGGGATCTCCTGACCAATCTGGCGGAAGATCTGCTCACGGATAAGCTCCGCGCAGATAAAGTTACGCGGCATGTCGGTTAGGTCGTCAGCGGCAAATAGCCATGGTCCTTCGGGGAGTTGATCGGCCATGAATTCGCGTAGTTCAGCAACGTCCTCTGGACGCTTGCCGGAAAGTGGCACGGGATCCGGTTGTAGAAGGCGGCTTAGGTGCGGCGCCATCTCTTCCGTAGCGAAGAAGGCCTCCATACGTAGGCTGATGCCAGCAAGTCCTGAGGCGCGCTCGGCTTTTTGAATGGCGTCAGCCTTGGCGGCAAGAATCAGCACAGGTGCTTTGCTGCTGTTTAGGATGCGACCGAGAAATTTTTCATCCTCAGGACTAAACCCAACCATGATGTCGACAAGGTACACAATGAGATCGGCTTCGCTCGCTACCTGCAGAGCGACCCGGTTCATCACTGTGTTGATCAAGTTGCGACCGCGGTCTTTGTGTAACCCGGGCGTATCGAGAAATAGAATCTGCGCCTCTTCGTGCTGCGCAATCCCAAGAATGCGGTTACGCGTCGTCTGTGGCTTGCGACTAACAACGGCCAGTTTATCCCCGACGAGAGCGTTGAGGAGGGTGCTCTTACCGGCATTGGGGCGACCCAGGAGTGCGACGTAGCCACAGCGTTGTGTCATGATAGTCTTCTTTTGCAATAATATCAGGTGGTTGTGTTCTGGGGCTTAAGATGGGTACGGGCCCCTGATGGGGGCTTGGATATTATAGATTCTATTAAAAATCAATAGAAACTATGGTCCTTACTGTGCGGTTTGGGGATCTGCTTCTTATTCTTGGGCGAGATATGTGTCTTAAAGAATTATTATGGATATACCGATATGGTATTTGGTAGGTATACAATGGAGGCTGTGGCGTGCCGCAATTCGAGTGGGATGAGCCCAAAAGCGTAAGGAATAAATCCGACCCAGAGCGGTTGATGGGTTTTAATGAGGCTGCGAAGCTTTGGGATGTGGACGGGGTTGAAGCTAAATTAAATGTTAATTCGGGTGAGCAGGTTTACCTTCGAGCGGGTGAAATAAACGGTCGAGTGTGGGGAGCAATGTATGTAATTCGTACAAGAGGTGACGGGTCTCGTGTCATCAGGATTCTTTCATTTCGACGGCTGAATGAACGCGAAAGGAGCAAATATGGCCTCTAAAAAAAAATCAAGTACGAAGAAGTCCAATGTAAAAGCTGAAGGTATTTCATCGGATCGCCTTGCTGCTTTATTCGATAGCGGTGAGGATATCAGCGAATTCATGAGCGAGGAGAATGCTGTCTTTAAAGTAAATGTCGACTTTCCAATTTGGATGGTTCGCGCCTTGGATTTCGAGGCAAACAAATTGCAGATCCCTCGTCAAGCTGTGATCAAAAATTGGATTAATGACAGACTGAAAAAAGAGGCTGAAGACAGGGTCAAAGGGATCTCTGCAGTCGGATGATACTTTTGCACCAAACTCCCAGAATCCCAAATCCTACGCCTAACAAAAATCCCGCAAGATGTGCCGTGTAGCTCGTCTCCTCCCTAAAGGTCGTGGGGAACAGTAGCAGTAGCGACACTCCCACCGCGCGCAGCAGGCGCACGCCCCAGGGCAGTGTGTCCTCGTACTTCACGTACAGGACTAGCCACATGGCGACCATCCCGTAGAGCATGCCGGATGCTCCGATGAGCTCCGTATCAGGGGAATACGAGTAAACCGTAATCAGATTACTCAGGGCGCCGATCACCACAGCAATCACTGGGAAAGCGATCCAGCCGAAAAAGGCACGAAGATACCAACCAAAGATGAGAAAAAGGGGCGCATTGGCGAGGAGATGGCCGACGTCAGAATGCACGCAGAGCGCCGTGATGAGACGCCAATACTCGTGCTGGCCGAGGACCCTAGCGTTACTAGCCCAGAGGCCATCAGCATCAGGCACCAGCCAATCGTGCAAACTAAGGATCAAAAATAGCCCAAATGCGATGAGCGCCGGCTTGAGCGCGGCCAGGCTAGGCCTCTGATTTAAACGGCTGAGCGGCTTGGGGGACGACGGCAGGAAGTCTTCCGGCGACGGCACGTAATCGCCGCCTAACTCGCCCTCGACCGGCTCCTCCGTCAAATGCTCTCCCACTGCAGCGTCTCAAGGTGCTCACGCAGCATCGTGATGGTGCGGAACTTCTTTAAGATTAGGGAGCGCTTAAGCCCAAGTATGATCGCCTTGATCTCGGGCGGATGCCGTTGATAACGCGCCTTGCCACCAGTAATCTCGTAGAGGATCCGCACCACATCGTACACGTCATCGCGGATGTTGAGTGGACTAGGTGCTCCCCAGTGAAAGAAGTCGAGCAGCTTAACATCAAAACTGAGACCGCGGCGCCTGATGATCACATTACCGGGATGCAAATCCCCGTGATAATCCTGCAAACGGTGTATCGCCTCTAACGCCACCGTCAAGCTGTGGAGCACATGCAGGGCCTGAAATGAGTCGAGCCGCTTACCCGGCTGGTGTCGCACAAAATCCTGCAGTACCTCGCCCTCGACATAGTCCGACACCAAGAATGAGATGTCGTGACCGCCGTAGTGGATGATCTCCTGCGTGTGGTACTGGATCAACGCCGGACAGTCGCGCAGCTTGTGCAGCTTCTTGGCGTAGAAGTTGATAGTCTTATTGCGCTTGTTGCGCTCGGGGTAGAAGAACTTAGCAGCGCGCTCAATACCCGTCGCATTCTCCTTAAGCAGGTAGACCTCACCCTCCCAGCCCGAGCCCAGGCGTGACATGACCTCGTACTTTTTGGCCAGCACATGACCGGCCGGAAAGTCGAAGGTCTCTATCGATGACTTGTCAGCGCGCGCCATCTAGTCACCCGAGATGCTTAGTCGCTGCGTGTTGAGCCAATGACGCACGGAAGTAATCGATCGTGCGACTGATGCCCTGCGCCAGCGGAATGGTCGGCTCCCACCCCTTGAGCACGGCCTTAGTCTTGCTTAGGTTAGGACGCCGGCACTTAGGGTCGTCACTCGGCAGCGGTAGGTAAGCGATCTTAGATTTGCCGCCGACTTGCTTCAGCACCTCTTCGGCCAGCTCACGCACCGTGAACTCGCCGTCGTTGCCAAGGTTGATTGGTCCAGTCTCGCCCGTGCTAGCAGCGAACCGGATAATGCCGTCCACCAGATTGTCGACGAAACAGAAGGACCGCGTCTGGCTGCCGTCGCCGTAAATCGTTAAGTCCTCACCTCGGAGAGCTTGCACAATAAAATTACTCACCACACGGCCATCATCAGCTGCCATCCGGGGACCGTAGGTGTTGAAGATACGGATGACGCGGATATCGACACCGTGCTGCCGATGGTAGTCAAAGCACAAGGTCTCGGCCGCGCGCTTGCCCTCGTCGTAACAGCTGCGTATGCCGATCGGGTTCACGTTGCCCCAGTAGGCCTCCGTCTGCGGGTGCTGCAGCGGATCGCCGTAGACCTCCGACGTGCTGGCCTGCATAAACCGCGCTCCAACACGGCGTGCAAGGCCCAGGAGGTTCATCGTCCCCAAGACGCTGGTCTTCAGCGTTTTAATCGGATTCTCCTGGTAATGTACGGGGCTAGCCGGACAGGCGAAGTTGAGGATCAAATCGACCTCAGCCAGGTACGGCTCAACTATGTCGTGACGGACCAGCTCAAAGCGCGGGTGCCCCATGAGGTGGTGCACATTGTCCTTGGTGCCGGTGTGAAAGTTATCCAAGCAGATCACGTCCCAGCCGGCTGCGAGGTAACGGTCACAAAGGTGGCTGCCAATAAAGCCAGCGCCACCGGCAATCAGAACGCGGGGTGTACGAAGTCGATTTGAACGGGTCATGATAAAGTCCGATGCTGCAAAGGATCCTAATAATATGCTAGCCTTGGTCCCATTGCACGAAAATTCTGCGGTTTTAGGCGAAGGGGACGCACTGCATGAACATCCATGAATACCAAGCAAAGAGCTTGTTCGCACAAAACGGCGTGCCGGTGCCTGAGGGCTACCTAGCGCATAACCCGACCGAGGCTGAATTCGCCATGCGCCGTCTCGGCGTCAAAGTGGCCGTGGTCAAGGCCCAAGTTCACGCGGGTGGCCGCGGCAAGGCCGGCGGTGTTAAGTTGGTTAAATCACCGGAAGAGTGCGGCGAAGTCACAGCCAAGATGATCGGCATGCGACTCGTCACCCCGCAAACCGGTGCCGAGGGCAAAATCGTACATAAAGTCTACGTCGAGGCAGGCAGCGACATCGACAAGGAGTACTACCTGTCGATGCTCGTCGATCGCGAGTCGGCGTCGGTAGCCATCATGTTCTCCACTGAGGGCGGGATGGACATCGAGGAAGTCGCAGCGAAACATCCGGAGAAGATCGTCACCGTGCGTGTCGATCCGACGGTGGGCCTGAAGCCCTTCCACCTGCGCACGCTGTCCTACGCGATGCGGCTATCGCCCGAAGTTAGTAAAGAGCTGCACAACTTTGTCGACAAGCTCTACAAGATGTTCATCAAGTACGACTACTCACTCCTTGAAATCAACCCCCTGGTGGTGACTAAGCAGGGCAAGATGCTGGCACTCGACGGCAAGATGAACTTCGATGATAACGCCCTCTACCGTCATAAAGACATTGAGGCGATGCGCGACTTTTCGGAAGAGGACCCGCGTGAAGTGGCGGCCTCCAAATACGGCCTCAACTACATCGGCCTTGACGGCAACATCGGCTGTCTTGTTAACGGCGCCGGTCTAGCGATGGCGACCATGGACATCATCAAGCTCAACGGCGGTAGCCCGGCCAACTTCCTCGACGTCGGTGGTGGTGCCACCAAAGAAATGGTGACCAACGCCTTCAAGATCCTGCTGTCAGACAGCAAGGTGAAGGCTCTGTTCGTCAACATTTTCGGCGGCATCATGCGCTGTGACGTGATCGCCGACGGCGTCATCGCTGCGGCCCGTGACATTGGCGTCAAGGTCCCCGTGGTGGTCCGTCTCGAAGGCACTAACGTTGAGCTCGGTCGTAAGATGCTCGAGGAGTCGGGACTAAGGCTGACCGCGGCAACAGATATGAACGACGGTGCACGCAAAGTGGTCGAAGCAGCTCGCAAAGGCTAAAGCAGCGGATCTACCTGCCTCGTGGCAGCAAAGGAGAAGACACAGTGGCTATCTTAGTCAACAAACATACGCGCGTTATCACTCAAGGCATCACCGGCAAGTCCGGTGAGTTCCACACCAAGTTATCCCATGAATATGCACCGCGCTTTGTCGGCGGTGTGACCCCGGGCAAGGGCGGTAGCACACATATTGGTCTCCCCGTGTTCGACACAGTGGCTGAGGCTAGGGAGAAGACCGGCGCCAACGCCTCGATGATCTTCGTACCACCGCCGTTTGCAGCTGATGCCATTCTGGAGGCGATCGCGGCAGAAATCGAACTGATCGTCGCCATCACCGAGGGTATCCCGGTCATGGATATGGTGCCGGTGCGCAAAGCTCTAGACCGTTCGAAATCGCGCCTTATCGGACCTAACTGCCCGGGCATTATCACGCCAGATGAATGTAAAATCGGCATCATGCCGGGCTACATCCATAAGCGTGGCAAAGTCGGTATCGTCTCCAAGTCCGGCACTCTGACTTACGAAGCTGTGCATCAAACCACAACGCTTGGTCTAGGCCAGACGACGTGTATCGGTATCGGTGGTGACCCCATCAACGGCACCAACTTTATCGAAGTGCTGCAGATGTTCGAAGAGGACCCGGAGACCAAGGGCATCATCATGATCGGTGAGATCGGTGGTGACCTCGAGATCAAAGCGGCCCAGTTCATCAAGGAAAACGTCAAAAAACCAGTCGCAGGCTTTATCGCAGGGCAGACAGCCCCTGCCGGCAAGCGCATGGGTCACGCTGGAGCCATCATCTCGGGCGGTCACGGTACCGCGGCTGAGAAGATGGAAGCGCTGCGCGAAGCTGGCGTGTCCGTGGTGGATTCCCCGGCTGATATGGCGGCAGTGTTGGCTAAACGTTTGCGCTGAGTTAGGCGACTCTTATGTTGGGAATTCGCCGCTATCACGGCGCTTCGATCGATCTTTGGCAAGGGGACAGCCGCTCTTTTGTCCGTGACTACACGGCAAGAGCGACCCTTGCCAGTTTGGCTGAGGCTGACCAGCTTGGTCACCGGCATGTAGTGATCGAGGGTGAGAGCGGAGGAGCGTCCGAGGCGCTTGCGACGGTGAAAGCTTTTCTCACGTCGTCAAGGCCGACGCCGGCGGTGAAGCGCATCACATTCGTGCTGACTGATGCCGTAACGTACAACGCCTATCAACGAGATCTGTTTAGTCTCTTCCCCGACGAAGACCACTAATTATGCCGACTCTTAAGCAAGTGCTGCTCAAGGACTTTGCCTACTACAAGACCGGTGGCCCAGCAGATGTGCTGTACCAACCGCAGGATGCAGCGGAATTGGCAGCGCAGCTTAGCGAGGCGCAGACGACGGGGCTCCCCCTTATTGTGCTCGGTGCAGGCACCAACTCGCTCGTCATGGACGAGCCCTTTGCTGGTGCAGTTGTCGTCTTGACTGCGGTTAGCGACATCAAGGTTGTGGGCGATAAGATTATTGCGGGCGCAGGGGTTGAAAACACCGCCATAGCTAAGCTCGCGTTGAAGCATGGTCTTGCCGGTGCCGCCTGGATGAACCGTCTCCCCGGTCAGATTGGTGGGACCGTACGCATGAACGCGCGGTGCTACGGTGGTGAGATCAGCCAGATCGCCACTAAAGTCATTACAGTGACGCGAAGTGGCGAGCGGCGCGAGTACGCTGATCCCAAGATGTTTCGCGGTTATAAAGATACCGTGTTTATGGAGAACGGCGACATCATCATCGGTGTCGAGCTTCAGCTCAAAGCCGGAGACGCCAAAGACATCGCGCGCGTGATGCGTCACTGCGAGGACGACCGCCAGAGCAAGGGCCAGTTCGACTTCCCGTCGTGCGGTTGTGTCTTTAAAAACGATTACACGGTGGGAATTCCCAGCGGCATGCTGCTCGCTGCTGCAGGAGCAAAAGGCCGCCGCCAAGGTGGTGCGGTCGTCAGTCATCACCATGCAAACTTTGTCTATAACCAGGGCGCCAGTAGCCGCGACATTCTAGAGCTCACGCTCGCGATGCGTGACCTCGTCTACGCGGAGTTTGGTGTTTGGATGAGCTACGAGATGGAAATCCTCGGCACATTGCCAAAGGACTTGGCCACAGCATTGGCTATCGCGAAGCCGCAGCAGCTAAAAGCAGAGCGGTTAGAGCCTCTCAAAAAGCGTTTGGCGGGGCGGTGACGCGGCGGAAGCTGGTTGACGCCCGGACGGATGATGGCTGACAATAATTATTGTTACTGATAATAATTATTGGGGACCATAAATGACTTTTATCAATAGAGTCAGTGAGTTGAAAATCTTAGGGGCTCGGCCGAGTGGGCTTTCGGTCATTTACGGGCGTCGCCGCGTCGGTAAAACGGCCCTGGTCAAAGAATTTGCACGACGTCAAAAGTCTCCGGACAGCGTCTACTATAGTCAGGCCATCGAAGGGACCGAAGCACTGCAGATTGCGCAGCTCACTGAGGATTTGACTGGTCTCCTACCGTCAGTACCTGTATCTAGCTGGTCCGAGTTGCTTGCCCTACTGAAAACAGTTAGCACGAAGTGCACGCTCATCATCGATGAGTTTCCCTATTTGTTGCGCTCGAATTCGTCCCTACCATCAAGGTTACAAAAATGGATTGATCATGATCGTCCAAAGAATTTTCAGCTAATCTTACTTGGTTCATCGCAGACTATGATGCACGACATCTTTCTCAACGCGCAGTCTCCGCTCTTTGAGCGGGCTGGGGAGGTGATGCACGTCCAGCCGATGCAGTACCGCTATTTCTGTCAGAAGCTCGGACTAAATCCCGACTCTTTGGATACTTATCTGCGATTTGCTATGGTCGGTGGCATCCCAAAATACTGGGAATTTATCGACAAAAAAGCGAATATCATAGAGCTTGCGGATCGCCTTTACTTCGAGGTTGGGTCGCGACTAGAGTACGAACCCGAACGCCTCCTCAAAGATGAGAACATCGTCGGCGATCAGGCCAAATCCATACTCGAGTTGGTTGGACGCGGCGTCAATCGACCATCGGAAATAGCATCGCGCATGGGTGTTAAACAAACTTCTCTGTCAGGGCCACTCCAGCTGCTGCGCGATGCATCTCTTATCAAGCGTGAAATTCCGTTTGGCGAATCGGCAAGGACTACGAAGAGATCTCTATATAAATTGCATGATCACTGCTTGGCCTTCTGGTTTGGTTGTTATTCTCCGCATCGGTCACGCTGGGAACTCTACACGGCGGCTGACAAGCGGAGGATCATCAGCGACCATGCCTCGAGAATGTTTGAGTCAGACATTGTTGCCTTATTCCCACATGCATCGCGATATTGGGAGCCTGGTCTTGAGTTTGATGGTGTCCGCTACGCCTCGGCAAATGGTCAGGAAATTATTGTCAGTGAAATTAAAATGACTAAGTTGACTGCTAGGGATAGAGATGCGATCGCGAAGGCTACAGAGGAGAAATTCCTGAGGTCGCAACTTAGCAAAAAATTTAAGGCCAAAATCGAAGTGATTGACCTGGCGGCGGGACTCGCAGCGATGGCAAAGAGCGACTAGAACCGATATTCAATACCGAAGCGGATACTCGTTGCTTGTGCATCTTGGTCTATAAGCTCTTTCGCCGAGATCCTGCTCGCATCTGTAGTTGTAGTTGTGTTGTCCATCGTTGATGCTCTTGAGCGCGAGGTGGCGATCAGGGTTCTGGTACCCATTTCGGTCGCATATTCACCAAACAGCGCAAATGTATACACATGATGCTCAGTGGCGACGACAGGGAAGTTGGGGTCATGGTTGAGGCGCAGGATCCTGATCGGGCTCATAGAGAATCCTATGCTAATGAAGTTTGCATTCACCTCAAAAGTATCGATGTGCTGGCCCTTGATAGACCGTGCGGGTGAGACGTTACCTAATGTGGCTGCATCACTACGCAGTGAGTTTTCCTCCTCACCCATCAGCATGCCGACCCGTAGATACGGCTGCACGTAGTGGCTCGGATACCACAAAGTTAGGTGGGGACCATAGAGCAAGCCTGATAGGGAGCCACTCCCCGATACGCCGAAAAACTTGAGGGAGTCACCGAGGTCATCTTCAGCTATAGCCGTGGCAACTGAGCCAGTATTGAGCGCGTAATACGTGGTCATCAGGCCAAAAGATGCAGGGATTTTGTGCCATGGCTTATAACCGAAAATCACACCGTATTCCTGACCGTTTACTATTTTAGTGGAGTTTGAACCATCGCTCAGGTTGTAGACGACAGAGGTGCTCTTGCTTGACGAGAAAACAGAAAAAATAGCCTCAGCGTAGCTTGGGCATGAATAACTCCATGCCGCTACGGCGACTACCGCGCCAGCGGTAAATTGACGAAATCTTGTGCTTAAGATCACTCCATTGATCCAAATACCAAATGTTTACCTGTGACTATATTTTGGTATCGGTCAGACACGTGCAGTCCTTTAGGCATCTTTGCGGCCCCACATGATTCTATTTCTCTCAGGAAGTTCGGAAAGTTAGATCCTAAAGGAGGAATTAGTTCTGCCGATAAACGAGACATAAAAATATGCACAGCGATTTGATGCTGCAAAAGGTGTCCTGAGACGTGAAGGGCTGGATGACAAAATTAGGTGTGCGTCAGGATTTTCGTTCGCTACTAGCAACGGGACTCATGATTGCGCTCGGCCTTTTGACTTTTACATGTACCAAAAAAAGATCGCCGCTGCAGGTCGATGACGGCAACGATACGACGGAAGACACTTACGACCAATACGGCCAAGATCCAGCAGCCAGATTATCGACGTTAGCGGAGCGGTTGATCAAAGACATGGTGATGGCAGTGGGGCCATCTGGCGAGCATGCGGATCAAAATAGTCTGAGTGAATCTGATGCCATGGTGGTGAGCAAAGCAGCGACCGATGCTGTAATAGCTGCCGGCGTAAGCACATCGACAGATGCTACCAAACTGGTAGGTGTCATCATCTACGGTGCAGCAAGTGCTCTGCCGGTCGCGCCCATCAGCATCAACGATCACGGCCGTGTCAGCGCCCTGACAGGGCTCATGGCAAGCGGACTCTTTGCAAGTCTAAAGGATCTTGATGCCGCCAATCTACCGCAAGGTTCCGCGACAGTAGGTATGACAGCTAAGGCCACCGCCCATACGGCCATAGCCAACGGCGCTGTCAGATCCCTGGCTAATTCTGTGATTCCAGTCAGTGACATGGCGCACGTCATCGATGATGTCTCACAGTCTATAGTCGCTCAAGTGGGGGAAACCGGATCTAACGAAGCGACCATCCTTCAATACGACCTACCGGCCATTGCTGCAGGTATCACGACTGGAGTTGCAGCTCTCCCTGCTGGTGCAGGTGACAAGCGCTCGTTAATACGCAGCGCATCTGAGGGTGCCGTCAGGGGCCTTGGCTCTATCGCAGCATTATTGCCTAGCAACGGAAGTATCGGACGAGCCATCACAGTGCTCGTCTCGTCGATGACGGAAAACCTCGATGTCTTCTCCATTGAATCAGATAGCATCCGTTTTTTCGCGGCTGAAGTGACGTCCGGTGCGGAGGCTGCTGTTGATAGTGTGGTGACGGCCTACGCCGGCAGCTCAGTGTCACGCAGCGATCTTGTGCTAGCAACAACTAACGGATCATTCGAGGGTCTCAATATCGTCGCCAGTAAAGTTGCGGCTGTGGCGTCGCGCGCCGTTAGCCCAAGCATCGCATCGACGTTGCCATCTACTCCAGCCCCTGCTGCAAGCAGTGTACAGTCGCCTGGTGGTTCTAATGCAGGAGCAACTCTCAACCTTAGTGGTATCTCCATCGATGCTAACGGTAATTTTGGCATCGGCACGGAAACACCGGCAGCTAGATTGCATGTCAGTGGTTCGGCCGGGACAGATGGGATTATGTTCCCCGATGGCACGGTACAAAGAACTGCTGCTATTGGGGCGGGATCCTCGCAGTGGACTACTGCCGGGAGCAACATCTATTTCAATGCGGGGAATGTGGGCATTGGGACGACGGCGCCGGCAAGCACACTCGAAGTGACCGGTAACATCATGATGTCACAAGGCGCTAATCGAACGATTAGTGTCGCAACTACTACGAGCAACACAGCTGGCAACAGTCTAACCATCA
>VGTI01000042.1 GCA_016874735.1 Deltaproteobacteria bacterium | reverse complement strand
GCTTTGACAGGCTTTGTCACGGGGCGGGAACCGTCCTCAGGTGTGGAGGGTGGGGTTACCCGCCCGCTGAAGCACGAAACTCTGACCATACCGGAGCGCTCTTGTCAGAGAGCGTGAGGATTGGTCGGGGTAGTTCATTGATTACTATCTAGTAAGCGATGGCAGAATCGTTGATTCATCGACAGATCTTACCTTTAAAAAATCTTTCCAAGAGGAGGACCCCGGCACTTTTAGGTTCACGCCGGCGGGCGGCGAAACAAAGCTCTACATTCACAGTACTATTCTTGGTAGTTTAGCGGCTAAGCCCAGGATCATGACACCAAAACAGGCGACGGACGAGCAACAAAGACTACAATTCTTTATCGGCATTGTGCTCGGCTCAGCATTAGCTGTAACTATTTATAATCTGGTTTTAGGTCTCATACTCAGACATCAAACACAGGTGATATTATCACTGATTTTTTTTGGATTCTTTGGTGTTGCGGCGCTGGTTTCAGGATCAGTTGAGCGAGTTTATCCAAGCATTGCACACAATGTCGGCTTGTTCGTCTTGCTTTTGTATTTGTCCGTGGCAATTGGCTTTATCGGCGTGCATAAGCTACGATCGATTCTTGACCATTGGAATTTAAACTCTAATCGTAATAAAATTGCTATTTTTGCATGGCTGGATCATAAACAGTCGTATCCCTCGGTAATTGCACTAGGGACGGTAATTCCCATTCTTGGCTATCACTCGCTATACTTGTTTTCCTTGCCGATTATTTTCACGATCTCCGCATTTTATGGCCATATGAATACCCGGCTCAATGAACCATCGGAGCGCCGGCAGCTTTTGGAAACTGCCTTCCTCTCAACTGTGATGGCTCTAGCAGTGAGTGTCTTATCGGCCTATGAGATCATAGAACCCGGCGTGATCAGAACACTGTTATTTGAAATCGTCGGAATAGTCGCCGGCATTCCTTTTGTGATCATCTCTACTCTTGACACCAAAGAGGTTGAACGAAGCCAACGTCGTTTTATCAAAGACATCAAAAATCAAGGCACGACGATTTCAGGCGCGAAGCAAGGCGACCCTATCGAAGAACTAGATGGTAAAGTACAAGATCGAGGCGATGCTTTGACCTATGCTCCTGAGGAGCACCAAATCGTCACGATGTTCGTCGATATCGCTGCGTTTTCCAAGATTACTGCGCCTTTACCATCGGATATTGTATTCCAGGAGCTATCACTCCGTCTAACCGCCATCACAGATATCATCAAAGAATTCGGTGGCAGCATCGACCGATCGCTAGGAGACGGTCTTTTGTGCTTTTTTGGCTATCGTTCCCAGCATAGTGCAGCTTTCAATACTCAGCGCGCATTTCTGGCAGCGCGCAAGATCCAGGAGTCTAGCGTAAGCCAAGTCCTAAGTGGCAAAAACGTCACGCACCAGAGCATGATCATGCCGGTACGCATTGGCATACATTCATCGGCACTCGTCCTTGGTAATCTGGGTGGTGGCACGCGCATAGACTTCAACATGATCGGCGCTGGAGTTAACTTCGCCAGTCGCCTCGAAACGGCCTGCACACCGTTTAAGATTATGTTTAGCGACACCTGCTACCACCACCTTGTGGAACTTGGCTATCACCCCGACGACTTTGCTCAGGTGGCAATCCACATAAAACACCGGGTTGATCTGGTTCATGCCTACGAATACGACCCCTTCAAACAACGCCGTCCCGAATTAAGACAGGCTGAAACAGCGTATTTTGACCAGTTGGGGATAAAACTTTCAGATCAGCGGTATGCAATACGCCAGCGTGGGACAGTCATTTTAAGACGCGGGGAGGTAGAATTCGCCGTCTGCGATTTGTCGCGATTTGGTTTTCGTGCTCTAGCCCGAACGCAATTTGGTCCGCAATCACGTCTGGTGGTGGATGTAGTTTTGGCAGACCCGGAGCAGATGGTCCACCTGCAGGAAAAGTTTGTCGATAGACTGACTGTCGAAGTGCGCTGGAGTCAGCATAGCACCACCGACGATGGCCAGTACGAGCATGGATTTAGAATCGTTGGTAGCAGCGCCGAGCAGCGTCAATACTTATTCGACCTAATAGCAAAGCACTACGCAGTCGTCGGCCCCGAGGACTTGGATGAATTAGTGCAAGAGGTAGCCTAGGATCCTCATTTCTGAATCGTATCCAAAACCTTAGTCCGCCAGTCCGTGAGACGACGCTGCCAATCGGGAGTGATCACGCCCCACTCTTCGACGCTACCGTTACCACCACGCACTCCGTTATTTAGCGGCCACATGCACCAGTCCAAGTCATTTTCCCTAAGATAGCGGACGAAGTAGTTGAGCCACTTGGGATCGTCTTTAGGGCCAGCGCCAAATTCACTGACCCACACCGGCGCTTGAAGACCATTTTTCCCCTTGAAGATAAATCCCCACCCTTTGTCGAGGCCGTCTCGCATCGATTCGTAGTTTAGCTTTTTGAGGTCGCCACCAAACCATGAATAGTTGTGGGGTGAGTAAATGACATGATTGGGCAAGGATAACTGAACCGGTTTAGTCGCCAGCCCCGAGAAGTCAGTGGCGTAGTTAAGGCCCTCGACGATGATTAGCAGGTCCGGGTTGATGCGCAAGAGCCGATTGCCCAAAATTTCCGATATTTTGTGCCAATCACGGTCGTCACCATGACCCCAGTTGGGTTCGCCGGTTGGTCCCGAACGTATTTCATTACGGAGATCGGCGCCAATGACCCACGGATTGTTTTTATAACGCGCAATGATCGCCTCCCAGTCAGCCATGAACTGCTCGGTGCTTTGGTCGTCATTGAACCACAAAGCGTTAGTGTCCCAGCCGCAGCACCAAACGGATGATGTAGTGTGGTTATTCAGAACGACATAGATACCCTGCGCGCTGAGTTCAGCGACGGTGGCATCAAAAACTTCTAGTGGGGATTTGCCTGCTAGTTGCGGATTGGCTTTGATGGCCTCTGCTGAGGTTTCCGTCATATGTAGCATCGCATTGGAAAAGGGTAGGCGCACCGAGTTGAAGCCAAGCTCCCTGATAAGCTTAACGACTTTAGCCACGGAGTTGTGGTCAAGCCCTCCTACCACGCTCCAGCCGTCAGAGCCTCCGTACCAGTTGGTGCCGTGAAGTTTGACCCGCTGCCCCTTTTGGTCGACGATCCAACGCCCCTTGGTAGTGAGGGGGAATGCCGGTGATGGTTTGCCCGTCGGCGCGCCGACGTTATCACCTGTATCGGCAATTGCATGGCGGGCACAGCCAACGGTCAAACTAACAAAAAAAAGGAACGAGTTGATTCTACTGATCCAATGCTTCACGGTGCCACTCTGCTTAAAAGTTGCGCGATAAAAAACGAGATTTAGAGTGTTGTAACTTTTCGCAATCGGATAGGCACTCACTATCTGCTTGCGAAGCTATCCAACCTCATTTGACGCCAAACTGCACACACCGCATCGACAGGGTGCCGTGCTGCATCCCCTCGTAGGGAAAGATGACCTGGTCCGATGGATCACTGGCGCCGTAGGCGTACACCAGGGGGATGTAATGCTCTGCTGTCGGCAATGCTCGGCTCCAAAGAGAAGCGTAGTCACCGATTTGACGCTTCAGCAGAAAGTCTTCGTCGCGCGCCACAAGCGCCTTGGCCATGCGCGCGTCAAAGCTGGTCGCCCACTTCTGCGCCGCAGCATTCTCATCCCAATCTATGTCACCGAGATTGTGAGTGATGTTACCGCTCCCAATGATGAGAACCCCCTCTTCCCTAAGCGGCCTTAGGGCACTGGCGACGGCAAGATGACCATCCAGATGGAGACGCTGGTTGATGCTAAGCGGCACTACGGGAACGTCGGCCGCAGGGTACATGTGGCGTAGGACAGACCAGACGCCGTGATCGAGGCCCCAAGACTCGTCGTCCTCGGCACCAAAAGGTGTGAGTAGCGTCGCTACCCGCAACGCCACGGAGGCCGCTCCCTTAGCCGGATAGACAATTTCTGAAAGCTCTTTGGGGAAACCCGAAAAGTCATAGATCGTCTTGGGCTCCCCGATGGTGAGCACCTTGGTGGTGCGGCTGCGCCAATGGGCCGACACGATAAGCACGGCCTTCGGTCGGGGTAACTCGTCACCAAGCCGCTTCAGTGCCCGGGTGAATTCGTTATCGGCTAGCGCATTAACTGGTGAGCCGTGGGCTAAAAACAAAGTCGGCAGCTTGCTCGCCATGAACGTACTCCATCTTATTGATTCTCATTGTACCGGGAAGGCAACTCCCAAGGCCATAGTTGCGCGGCAGGCCTGTTACTTTGTACAGAAACGAGCCTTCTCAGTGCGAGCTGACTGAGCTATCGACGTTATCAGGTGTATGAACATCGGTGACTCAGGAGGCTGACACATGGCGCACACTAAAAACCTAACTGGACGTCTTTTATTCGCGTTCCTTAGCCTTACAGCGGCAGCCAGTGTCTCAAGTTGTGGACACTCCCAGGTGACTCAAGTGAAGGCTGCACAGTACCGATCCCATCAAGCCAAGGTGGGTGTGCTCCTGGCCTCGCACGGCGATAGCGATGACCTCTCAGAGCTTGAAGACTACATCAAAATGGCCTTCAAGCGTTACACCTGGCCTGAGTGAAACTAGGTTTTTCACTTGCTAACGCCTAGCCTTCCTTTATGCTAGGCGCCAGATGATCCCCCAATTAACGATTTAAGGAGCTACTATGCTACTTCGCAAAGCTTTGATCGCATCCTCTTTGTTTCTTGGCACGAGCGCTTTTGCTGCAGCACCGGAAATTAACTGCTCTGGAGCCGATGGCCTGAGCCTGAAACTTGAGATCGAGTACGGCACTGGCCTGGGCACCCTCACCTACACTCTGGGTGAAGAGACCAAGACCATCGCAGGTCTGGACACCAGTTTTGTTGACGATGTTGGCGCCGCGACCAAAGGCACCGAAGTGCTGCTCGTCGTGACCCCAGTCGGTACCAAACGCATTGGCCAACTCATCCTCGCGGGCAAAACTCACCTGCTCCGCTGCGAGTGATCATCGCTTCATCGCTTGGGTCTGAGACCCAAAGTGATACGGATGCGCAAAAACCAGCCGATGACGCGCTCCCATAGCGACAGGGGGCGACTCTCGGCTGCCAAAATACCGCGCGCTGCAGCCATATAAAGCACAAATGGCAGCGCCTTGCGTGGTCTGGCACGCGTCCACTGCAGAGCTGCGACAGTAGCGGCCGATGCAATGCCAATCGGACCGAATACTGTGGCGAGCGCTGATGCAGCCGTTGCTGCGGCCGTGGCCCCCACCCCACTCGCCATGCCACCCACCAAAGTTGCCAAGCCGCTAGATGCCACCAGTGCCAAACGCGCCCCGGCAAGGCGACCAGCGACCAAGCCACCGGCAAACAGCGTGGATTTAACAGACTCACTCCAGTAACTGTCACCGAAATTTGACCGCACCACACTTTCAAAGCGCTTCAGCTGCTCACCCGAAAGCTTATCAATACTCTCAGCGGTGACTCGCACGACAACGCGCTCCTCTAGGAGCTCCTCGCTATCGGTGACTTTATAATCCGGAATCTCCAACTCTTCGGCAAGACTCAGGAGTAAAGTCTTATAAGGTGGCGCCTCAGACCAAAGCGCCATGACTTTATTGTGATGAGCCTTGGTGAGCTCGGCGAGAATCTCCTGGCGTAATTTCTGTGCCTCCCAGGCTACGCGCACATCGATGCCCATGTACACAGCTAGCTCGCGGTATTGATCATAGGTCAGGGCATCAAATAACGGAAAATATTCCTGCTCCTGATCCCTGCTCGCCTTAAATTGCGCGGCGTCAAAATATAGTGCGGAGATGGCCTGCCCAGCCAACCAAACTCCCGTCGCACGGGCTAACGGTGCACCACCAACCTTGAGGCCAAACTTACGCACCACAGGACCAAAATTGCCGTAAAAGGCGCTACCGACCCAGTAAACATGCGACACGAGTTCCGTGGCGTTACTTATGTTGTTGTAGAGATCAACAGCGCCCCGTGCCTTACGCCAGCCGATCTTGTGAAGAGACACTTTAGAGCAAACCTGCTCAACCCTCCGCTGCGCCCTGCCAATGTCCTCAATACTGATATCGTCGACCGTCTTGCCGAACAGGGTTGCGATCTCAGTCGCCATCTGGAAGATCGAGCTCTTTACTTGGCCGTCCTTCATTGACGGCCAAGCTGCCTCCATAGCGTGACGACGGATCACCGCTTGCACAGCTTTTTCTGCTGTGCTCTTAGCGGTATCAACATTGCCGTCCGTAGCCGTGTTGACAAGGTCCTTAGCCACTTTATTCCTACTTCAAACTGACCATATCAATTACAAAACGGTATTTTACATCACTTTTGAGCATACGGTCATAGGCATCGTTAATTTTCTGGATCGGAATCAGTTCTATGTCGCTCATTATTTCATGTTTAGCGCAGAAATCCAGCATCTCCTGTGTCTCCGGTAACCCACCAATCAGAGACCCAGCTATCCGACGACGACCAAAAATAAGATTAAAGCCCTGAATGGTGGGATCCTTGTCCGGAACCCCGACTAAACACAGGGTACCGTCACGCCGCAAGAGAGAGACCAAGACATTGAGGTCGTGCGGGGCTGACACAGTGTCTAAAATGAAATCGAAGCTACCCACATGCTTCTGCATCTCGTCGGCGTTGCGGGATAGCACTACCTCATGGGCACCAAGGCGCAATGCATCGGCTTTTTTGTTCTCTGACGTAGTAAAACAAACTGTGTGTGCACCGAATGCGCGAGCAAATTTAACGCCCATATGGCCTAGGCCACCAAGACCAACGATGCCGACCTTTTGCCCCGGACCTACCTTCCAGTGCCTGAGTGGCGAATAGGTTGTGATGCCAGCACAAAGCAAAGGTGCCACGCGTGCTAAATCGAGGTTACTCGGCACTTGCAGAGTAAAGGCCTCATCAACGACGATGTTTTGCGCGTAACCACCGTAGGTCGGTGTGTTGCCATCTCGCTCAAAACTATTGTAGGTCCCGACCATGCCGTTTACACAGAATTGCTCAAGTCCGTCCTTGCAATTAACGCAGGTGCGACATGAGTCTACAAGACATCCCACAGCGGCGAGATCGCCGACCTTAAACTTAGTCACCTTACTACCAACTCTGGTGACTTTACCGACAATCTCGTGACCTGGGACCATCGGATAGATGGAATTGCCCCACTCATTACGTGCTTGATGAATGTCGGAATGACACACGCCGCAATGAGTGATTTCGATCAAGACGTCATGATCCCGTGGTTCACGGCGCTCAAACTTAAACGACGCCAGCGGTTTTGTCGCTGCCAACGCCGCGTAACCTAATGATGCTACCATAAAAAAAACTCCCATTTGTTTGGGGGGCACTTTTGCTTGCAAGGCCACTCTGGCCGCCACCTCGATCAAACACAGTTGTGACGCCCCGGTCAATCCGCGATGACATGAAGACGGACTAGGACGCGACAGGATTGACTACTTTGTAATGACTGGCGATCTTATGGGCGTCCGACGACGAGAGCCACGTACCGAGGATTTTTTACCGTGGAAGCATTTCATGACGACGAGCTGGGTCTAACCCTGCGATCAGAGAAATTTAGACTTATTGCCAAGTTGGTTAGTGAGTGGGAGCAGGATGGTGGAGCGCCACCAGAGTCCCTACGCGCACTGATCATGGACCAACGTAACGTTCCTAAAGTCCTGCCGACCATTCGGTTTGGGCACGATTACCTGATCTGCAACGGAGCAAGCCTGGACCTGCATGATCGCCCGGTGACGATGCGCCTATTTCGGGCGTTCTGCAGGTCTCCCACTCTAGAATGCTCACGCGAGGATTTACTGACGCAGGTGTACCGCATTCGCTACCCGGACTACTGCACGGATCGTTATGTCGAGGCAGTCTACGCTAAGACAGTTAAGCTGATTAGTCGGGCCAGGATTTTGGCCACGACCATACTCAGTCATGCTGTAGGCTTCGGTATCGAGTGGTTTGTCTACGATCAAGAGCGCAAAATCTGGTGCCTATACCGGATGCGCAACGAGTATCTAAACCAGAAACTCGGACTCAGCAGTCTCAAGTGCAGTTAGCGGCGCACAGGGGCGGCGGCGGCTCCGCTGCGGCCCGTTCTCTCGGCTAATTGACGCTCGATATAACCGCGCTGCGCGGCTAGCATCCAAATTCTGTATATGGCCTCGGCAACTATGCTACCAGCCATCTTGGACTGGCCCGCGCGGCGCTCCACAAAGAGGATGGGGACTTCACGCAAATCGTAACCAGCCAGATGGGCTCGAAATTTAAGCTCAACCTGGAATGTGTAGCCCTCACTGCGGATTTGATCTGGGCCGATATCCTCTACTACTTGGCGATGCCAGGCGTTGAAGCCACCAGTTAAATCACGAGCCTTGAGACCGAGAATAGTGCGGGCGTAAAGACTTCCGCCACGGCTGATAAACTGCCGCATGCGACTCCAGTTGCGCGTCCCACCACCTGGGATGTAGCGGCTACCGATCACCACTGGGCTAGACGGCACTAACCTTAAAATCGCGGCCAAATCCTCAGGACGATGGGAGTGATCGGCGTCCATCTCAACGAGCACATCATAGCCGTTGGCTAGGCCCCATTTAAAGGCCGCAACATAGGCCGTGCCTAGGCCCAGTTTACCCGGACGACTGATCAAATGAATACGCCCAGGGTGCAAGCCCTGGAGCTCCGCTATCACACGCTGGGTGCCGTCCTGGCTGTTGTCGTCGACAAATAGAATGTCGACCCCAGGTGCATGGTGCCGAATACCGTCCGTCAGAGGTCCGATATTTTCCGCTTCGTTGTACGTCGGGATGATGACCAGAGTCTTTAACACAGCGCTCTGCAAACAGGGTCTCCTCGGGCTGAGCTGACTTGCTCCCTACGTTGTGCCTGGAAAGGCTAATGTTGTATATTGATACTCTCAAACTGATCCACTTAATTGTTGGTGGATAGTAAATTTCCTCATTATAGCAGGGTCTTGGGTTACGCTGGCGGAAGTCTCGGGATAAATCCAGTGATTCATCAGTCAATGCCGGAGCTTCCAAACCGGCACCAACAATTAAGTGGATCAGCTAATGGGTGAAAACAAAGACGACAAAAACGTGGTCAACATGGCTGAGGCCCGCCGCCGCCAGCGCACTGATCGGATAGCCGGCGCCTCGAAGTCTCCCGGTCGGTCTAAGGCATCGAGCTCTTTGGGTAAAAAGCTATGGGGTTACGTACAGGTGGTGCTATTTTTGGGACTGATTTTTTACTTTATGCAGCTCTGTCGCGGACCGCAGCTCTAAGCGCCGGTTACGTGGGTGCTCACCTGCAGAGTCTCCAAGTATAGTAGCCAGTCGGCCGCCGTCAGGTCGCGCTTTTGTGTGTTGCAGCTTTTGCAGGCCACCACCACGTTACCTGGGGTGGAGCGACCGCCACGAGCGATAGGCACGAGATGGTCCATCGTTGCCTCTGCCTTGGCCAAGTCTTTGGCACAGTAATAACAGCGGGCCTTGGCGATAGCCGTCTGCCACCAGCGCGACTTACGCATAAGACGCGCTGCCTCGCGCTCGCGCCTTATATGCTGCTCTGAAGCTACGTCATCGAACATTAAGCCACCTCTCCCCCATCGGCACCGCCTTAGCACCGATGGAGACAGGACGTCAACTGCCGCTCAGTTGCGCCCAAAGGTAACTATATTCCAGCGCATAGCGTTCGGCATGCTGCTGCAGGTTGGCACTGGCACCATGGCCACCCTCGATATTCTCGAAGTATAAGAAGGGCTTGCGTAAATCCTGCATGCGTGCCGCCATCTTACGAGCATGCCCCGGGTGAACGCGGTCATCCTTGGTTGAGGTGACAAAAAACACCCTAGGATAACTTTTGTCGCCCTTGAGGTTCTGAAAGGGTGAGTAACGTTGAATCACGGAGCGCATGGCTGGATCATCAGGGTCGCCGTACTCGGCCATCCAGCTCGCTCCGGCTAGGAGCTTATGGTAGCGGAGCATATCCAATAGGGGAACTTGGCAAATCACCGCATGAAAGAGCTCCGGTCGCTGCGTGAACGTCGCGCCCATCAGGAGTCCACCGTTACTGCCACCTTGAATGCCCAAGTGGCGTGGCGAGGTGATCTTATGGCTGATCAGGTCTTCAGCGACTGCAGCAAAGTCGTCAAACGCCGTCTGGCGTTTTTCCTTGAGTGCGGCCTGATGCCAGCGCGGACCGAACTCGCCCCCACCACGAATATTGGCAAGCGCATAAACTCCACCGCGCTCCAGCCACAGTTTACCCACCGCAGCGGCGTAATTGGGCTGCATAGGGACCTCAAACCCACCATATCCGTAAAGTAGTGTTGGATTCTTGCCGTCGTATTTGATGCCCTCTTTGTGCACCAGGAAGTAAGGCACACGTGTCCCGTCCTTGCTAACGGCAAACTCCTGGGTGATCGTCAGCCCGGTAGCATCAAAGCGCGGTGGCACCTGCTGCACCAAGGTCTTCTTGAGTGAGCCACCCTCTACTGCATAGAGGCTAGGCGGGACCAAGAAATCCTCGTAACTGAGAAGCAGACGGTCACTATCATCATCGACCGATACTAGTCCGACGCTGCCCTGACCAGGCAACGACACATTCTGTGTCTCCCACTGCACAGCGTCTTCGCTAGCTTTACGTTCCAGACGCACAACTTTGCCGCGCACGTCATCAAGCAGCGACACGAATAAATAGTTCTGACTGCGCGCGACGGATTTCAGTGCTTGAGACACGGACGGCGTGAAGACCGCTGTGAATTCTGGTTTACCCTTGATCAAAGGGCGCAGATCAGTGGCCACCAGTGATCCGGCTGGGATCGCGCCCAAGGCGGAGCGGTTGATAAACAGTAGCTGCCCCTGGTAGACACCCTGCAGGCTTATATCAGTAGGCAATGGTAGCGCAGCCAGCTCGCCGTCGAGATCGTAATAAAGTTTCTCGGTAAAAAACGTCATGGCCCGAGTAAAAAATACATGCTCCTGGTCACCATCGTGAATCACCACCGCATGTACCGACACATCCGAGGCCGCGCCTTCAAACACGACGGGAGCACTGGCGGCTGCCTTGCCCCGCGCCCAAGCGCGCACCACCCGCGGGTAGCCGGAGCTTGTGCGATTCTCCTGAGTCGTTGCATCCTTGAAAAATACGCGATCTTGTGTCGACCAAATGAGTCCCGATTTCGACGGCGCGAGATCGTAGCCCTCCGTCACGAACTGCTTGGTCGTCAGGTCAAATTCGCGGAAATAGCTGGCGTCACTGCCGCCGTCCGAGAGTTTAACCAGGCATCGCTCGTAAGCGGGGCGCAAACACACGGCACCACGGTACACGTAGTTCTTGCCGTCACGCTTGGCCAAGTCATCAACGTCGAGCAAGAGCTGCCAATCAGGCTTGCCACTCTGGTAGGATTGCCAGCTGGTACGACGCCAGATCCCGCGGACGTGCTCGCTGTCCTGCCAAAAGTTATAGACAAATTCACCTTGAATATGACCCACGGCCAATTTGTCTTTCGCCTCAAGGATCTTTAAAGCAGCGCCTTTGAACTCATCGAAACGCGGATATTTGTGAAGTTCAGCACTGGAGCGCTCGTTTTCCGCCCGGACCCAAGCTAATGCTTTGGGGCCTTCAACTTCCTCCAACCAGAGGTAGGCACCATCGCTCTTGGTCTTGGTCGTCGCCATGGCGTGTCCTTGAACTAAACATAAACAGCAAATCGCTGCATAATAACATTGTTTCAACATCGTTGTCCTTTCAACTGGCGATGACATCGCCCTTACTAAACATGAGACTGGATACAGTTAAGGTGATTGCTATCAGCAAAACTCCGTAGCCTATCTGATCGCTCAATGCTGCTGCAGTAATGGCACGCTGCTCTTGAACGCGATCGATGAGATTAAAATGCTGGAGATTCCACACACGAGTGATGCCACGAACCAGCTCTTGTGAGTATTGGGAAGACTCGGGGCTAAGAGTTCCTGCCACGGCTTGACTCATCAGTCCGGTCAGCCAAAGCCCAATGCTCGCAAATAATGCGAGCGCAAAACGCATGATAACAGCCAAGGTGACAGCAACGGAACTTAGCACTAACCAACCAAGCACCATCATCAAATAAACGGCCACTTGAGCATCTGTCATCAGTCCGTAACCGAACATCAGGAGTCCAAGTTGCCAAATGACAAGCAGCATGACGGCTAGAAGAAGCTGAGTCAGCGCTAAGCCCAAGTATTTACCAAGTAACCACGATGTACGCGACAGCGGTGCGGCTAGTTGCCACTCGATGGCCCCATCGTGGCGCGAATCGCTAACCATTTTGGCACCCCAGAATAACGCCGTTAGGCTACCCAGAAGCTGCATCCCGAAATAACCGACGTCGAACAGAATCTTGACACGGTCCTCAATCGACCACGTGCTCGCCAGACCGGCAAGTACCGTAAGGACGACGCCAGCGACCGCAACGGCACGGACAATTTGGTCACGTCGCAGCAGAGTCCAATTTTGCCAGGCAACGGCGCAAAGCTTACGCAACATCAGACGTCCCCCCCATAATGCTGCAGAAGTGCATCTTCAAACGCACGCTCGTCGGCACCAAATTGAGTGACCACAAATCCTGCCGCTAGCAGGGCTTGCAACCATTTGGCGCTGTGCTCGTAGCCGACAAAACTAAGTTCCGCAAGGACACCTTCTTGTCTTAAACTACGCCACGGTGGCAGTCCCTCTTTGGCGGCGAACCGCTCAATGGCATCAGCGCGGAGTCCCGAGACTTGAATCGTGTAGGACTGCGCCGGATTAGGCCCAAGGCTACCCGAGGCCACAAGTTCCCCACGACGCAGCACGTGGTAAAAATCACAGAGAGCAGTGACCTGCGCCAGTTCATGAGTGCACAACAGAATCGTCGTATGACGTTTCTTTTCGGCGCCGATCCAGTCGATCATCTGGCGGCGCGCCAACGGATCTAATCCAGATGCAGGCTCGTCCAGAATCAAAATTGACGGTGCATGGATGGTTGCCTGGGCCCAGCCGAGGCGACGCGCCATGCCCTTAGAGAGGCGACCGATCTGCTTATCAGCGTGGTCTTGCAGATTCACGTGAGCCAACGCAGTTTTCACTGCCTCACGCCGATCGGCAGCGGTTTTGAACCGCTCGGACATAAACATCTGGAGCTGATAGCTCAGGACCTCCCGCGGTGTTAGCAGGGCAGGCAGCTTATTGAGTTCTGGTAGGTAACCAATCTTGGCTCTGTCCCGCGTCGTTATCTCTCGCTCTCCGCATTGGATCGAGCCCTTGTCGGACTTAAGGAGGCCGAGAATCAGCTTAATAGTAGTCGTTTTACCTGCGCCATTGTGACCCAGAAGACCGGTACATCTGCCCGCGGCAAATCGACAGGTTAAATCTTTGACCGCCAGCTGCGGACCACGCAGAAGATCGGTGCGGAATACTTTACTTATGCCATTGAGAGCTAAATCCTCTGCACCTGTGCTTGGAACCTCAGTTTGCATGTTCTGCCTCCGCTGGCATCGTCGATGCTGGCTGCTGCCTCTCACCTTCTTCTACTTGCGGTACCTCTAGGTCCGGACGTATGCCGCGATCGATACCAATGGACTCGAAGAACGACCGCTTAATCGCCGCCCGCTCATTGCTGTCTATGGCGCTGCGCGCGGCAAGTTTGGTGGCGAGAGAGGTAAAATAAGCGGGAGCTCCCGGCCTTGATCCTGCAAGCTCATAATAAAGCGCTCCAGTCGCGGGATCGTTCAGAACAAATGCCGTGATATAACCCTGCGTCATGGGAATACGCCAACTGCCCGGCATTGCATTCATACCATCGACGATAATGGCCTGACACTCCTCTGGTATCTTGAACTCGAAGGCGAGGACAAAACAACTGAGCAAGTAAAGCGACTCAAGTTTGGGACCATGCCGGGTCACCGTACGTATGGTCTTTATAAGCTCCCGCGGATCAAAGCTCTTGATATCTTTGTCCCCGAGTGCTTGGAGGAGCCAGATATCGGCAAAGTCGTCATAAAGCCCGCGATATCCCAGAGTCAACGTGTTCAGCACAGACGTCGAGAGTTGACTCAAAGGGGGTGGCGGTACCATCGCCTGCCGCGCTGCCGTGGACGAGGCAAGACGCTCCGTCACCTGCATGAACATCCCAAGCAGCAGGGCAATCCAAACCACTACTGCCAAAACAACACGAAGCCGCCTCATACTAAGCACCAAGACGTGCTTCCATACGAAGATAAGGGATGATCCCGTACTGGATAAACATGATGATGAGCAGAACAATCATTGGCGCCCAATCGATAGGGCCCGGCAATAAATTGCGGGTCAACCGGCGGAGTGGTCGGAACATCGGCTCTGTCAGGCTACGCACGGTCCCGACAAGTTGGTTTCCAGGGTCACCGCCGACCCAGCTGATGATGACAGATGCGATCACCAGAACTTGGACCAGGTTCAGAATCACATCTAAAATTCTCGCTATCGCGTCGGCAATGGGACCGAACATGCGCGTTTCCTTTTGTTAGTGCTCAAAAAATTTTGCTCACATTGGCGAGCATGGATCATTCGGTACGATCATAGCTGAACGATCCTAAAGGTCTACCCATCTGGCCAAAAAAAACGACTAGGCACCCTTGCGACGCGGACCGAACAGGGCCGTGCCGATACGGACGCAGTCACTCCCAGCACTAACGGCCTGGCGCAAATCGGCCGTCATGCCTAAGGAGAGTTCACGAGCGCCAATCTGATCCGCTAGGCGCCTGAGGTCGCGATAAATCTCTGGTGGAGCCTCTGGTGCGTCCGGTGGCAGGGGCGGTGGGATCGCCATGATGCCGCGCAAATCTAGCTCCGGCAACTCCGTCGCGATGATCGAGGCAAGACGCAGCGCCTCCTCACTGTTAGCCCCGTCCTTACTGCTCTCATCACCGGCGTTGACCAGAATGTGGACGGCGATTGGCAGCCTGGGAGCGTGTTCGCGAGCAGCCTTGGCCAATAGGCGGGCGTGGCGCTCGTTACCTACGGACTGAATCTCCGCAGCCACCTTGACCAGCTGTGCCATCTTGTTAGTTTGCAGGCGCCCGATGAAAATCCAGCGCAGGTCAGCCAAGTCGTTGAGCTCGTGCGCTTTAGACACAAGCTCCTGCACATAATTCTCACCAAATTGACGCTGCCCCAAGGCATATAGGTCACGGACAGCCGCGGCACCGTGCATCTTACTCACGGCGATCAAACGCACGGGCTTTGCCGTTGAACCGGCGGCCCTAACGGCATCGGCTACCGCACCGAGCACTTGGGTGTATCGCTTTTGGGTGTCATCCATAGACTCTAAGCTTTACCCCTACCGGCAGCCCCTGTCCACAGCGCCTTACTTGGCCGTAGGAGCGGTCTGACCGTTTGCGCCCTTGTCAGCGGCTGCTGCCGCCGTGTCAGGCGTTGCCGGTAGCGGTGGCACAGCCCCTTCACCCGCCGCTTTCGGCGCGGGCTCTCCAGCCTTGGGCTCTAAGCCATCGGCAGCCGGTTGCGCCGCGTCAGCGGCAGTAGGCAGACCCGCCGGGACTTCGCCTGACGGTACGGCTTCACCAATGGGAACAGGAGTCGCCATTGCTGGTCCAGGCTTAGCCGGCACGGCACCGCTGATTTTCTGCGCTGGTTGATGCACGGGCTGATTGAGACCTTGGACGTAGCGGCTCAGAGGAACGAAGCTGTCCTCTTCATTGACCTGATAATGAGGGGCAACGAGAAAAATATCACCCGTATCACTGATGCGGACATCCACATGTTTTAAGTCCTGGCTTTTGGCACTAGAGATATCGATACCGTTCAGGAAGACGTTGCGGAGGCCGTTGGTGCTAGCGAGGCCAAGTGTGGCACTACCTGCCAAGACGACGGCGACAGCGAAGCGGAGTCGTTGCATGAGATCCCCCAGAACTATATGATTGTCCTCACCTATTTTAGCACGAGCGACGATCGCGCGGATGCTCCCGTCGCGGAGCCTGTTTGGTCGGCGTCACCGCGCTATGCTCTAATCATCTGATCTAGCTGGGGGTAATGACCGATTATGAAGAAAAGCACCACGTTGCGTCTGGGCAGCATCTTATCGCGCCGTCTTGGTCTCGCAGCGGTCGTCGCCATGACCGCCGTTGCATGTACACCTTCGTTTCAGGGGGAATACGCAGATCCAGCCAAGGCCGAAATTGTCGATGACAAGTGGAACGAAACAGATGCCCGTAAAACCGCCGAGCACATGATCAAAGGTATGCTGGAAAAGCCATGGCTCGAGGGCTACAAATCCGGCCACCGCAATGCCAAGCCGGTCGTGGTCGTCATGGATGTCGAAAACCGCACGGATGAGCACCTCGACGTTAAACAACTTACTGATTATATCCAAGATGAGCTCATCAATTCGGGCAAAGTCCGCTTTGTCAACAAAGAGTCGCGCCAGAAAATCCTCGACGAACTCAAGTACCAACAAAGTGGCGCCGTTAATAAAGCCACCGCAAAAAAAGAGGGACGCGCCATCGGTGCCGACTTCATACTCAGCGGCAACATCAGCAGCAGCGTCCATCAGATGGATGGACTTAAGACCGTCAACTACCAAACCAACCTGACGCTCACGAGCATCGAGACGCAGGAGATCGAATGGTCGACCAAGTACGAAGTCAAAAAACGTTTCAAACGCTCAGGCGCTTCGTGGTGATGACTCTACCGCTAAATCAGACGCTTCTCCATCATAGAGCATGGTCGCGACGGCTCACTTGCTGTATGGCCATGCTCTTGATGACTGCCTGTGCCTCGTACACCGACGAGACGCAAACAATTCGCATCGACTACCGCGACGGTAGCTACCAACAAGCTATCGCAAAAATAGACAAGTCCTCGCTCACGGAGGACAAGAATAAGCTTCTCTATAACTTAGAGAAGGCGATGATCCTTGATCGCATGGGTGACGTCGCCAAGGCGCGCACCCTACTCATTAATGCCGATAAAATCGCTGATGATCTCTATACGACTAGTATCAGCCGCACAGCTACGTCCTTTGTGGTGAGTGACGCATCGACGGATTATAGCGGTGAAGACTACGAAAAAGTAGCCATCCATACGGAGCTGGCCTTGTCCTACATAGCCTCGGGAGATCTCGAGGCTGCGCGGGTCGAGGCACGCAAGATCAACAGTAAGCTTGCCCAGATCAATGCCGCCTACGAGGATCACAAGGACCGATACGCGGAAGATGCCTTTGCTAGGTATCTCTCGGGCATCATCTATGAAGCAAGGGGCGAAGTTGACGATGCCATTATCGACTACAATAAAGCCCTGGCATCCTACCGCGGCAACTTCGCCCAGTTCGTGAACGGCGGTGTTCCCGACCAGTTAGTTAAGGCGCTCTATCGCCTTTTGGCCCAACGGGGACGTCAGGACCGGATGAAAGAACTGCAACGGGATTTTCCGCGCTTAGTCGATGCGGCCAAGGCGGAGCTCGATGACCGGGATAGCGGCGAAGTGGTCGTCGTTCATGAACTCGGCCATATCGCTATCAAAACATCGGAGAGCTTCGCCTTTACCTTCGGCCGCCAAGTTGTGCGTTTTAGTTTTCCCGTCATACGGGCCCAAGGCCGTTCCTACTTTGGTCAAAGCGGCATCATTACCGGATCCGACGATAAATTACATCAAGCCGAAAACGTCGAGGATCTCAATGCCATTGCTCATGCCACCCTAGAGGATAGGCGCGGTCGCTTGGTGGCGAAAAGCGCCGCCAGACTCATTGCCAAAGGACAGATTGCTGAACAGGCTTACCAAAATTACGGGCCACTAGCGGGACTCGCCGTCAATATCTTCGCCGTAGTTACCGAAACAGCTGACACCCGCAGCTGGACCCTCCTGCCGGAGTCATTTGCGATCACGCGTCTGAGACTCAAAAGCGGGAAACACACGATCAAAATACAGTCGGGCGGACGTCGCAGCAAAATCGAGACCGTGACCGTCAAAAAAGGCGAGGTCTTGATTCTGCGCGATGTCGGATGACCTGGGCCCCATGGTGCGCGATCAGTGTGCTGGCCGCCACTTGATATTGCATCCGATGCTCGGTATCTGGGGTTCAGGCACAGCCTGCCCCGCCACGAGAGCCGCCGCGGCCCGGCGCAGATCCTGACCGGTGACGGGGGTTTCATTGCCTGGCCTGGAAGCGTCTAGTTGCCCGCGGTAAACAAGGCGCAGCGCGTTGTCGTAGAGGAAAAAATCTGGCGTACAGGCTGCCTGAAAGGCTTTAGCCACATCCTGGCTAGCATCGTACAGATAGGGAAACGTGTAGCCCCGATGCTTGGCTTCAAGCGCCATTAATTCAGGGCGATCGTCCGGATAATTTGCGACGTCATTAGAACTGATCGCCACCACACCAATACCATCGGCTGCCAAATCCTTACCCAAGCGCGCCAGCTCACTGGCGATATGTTTGACGAACGGGCAGTGGTTGCAGATAAACATCACGAGGAGCCCCTTGGGACCCTTGATCCGATCGCGCGTCCACAGCTGACCGCTCGGATCGGGCAACGTGAAATCCGGAGCGACGCCGCCCAACGGTGGCATGACAGAGGGGGTTCGAGCCATGGTGAGATTCTCCTCTTTGGGCGGTCAAAAGATCGGGCGACCGTCTCCCCGTCGTCATACTACGTCCCAAAGTTCGTAGCAACATCCAGTAATCACAAGCAATTGAGCGGCCCCAAGGTTTTAAGCCAGTCAGCCAATTACCAATTGTGGCCCCGTCACTCTTTCGCTATGATCATCCCTCCATTGCATTTTCCTGCAGGCCGAATCGTGCTGCGCGCGCGGCCGCTGACATCTCGAATATAAGCCAGAGGAGGACGCTCCATGCGCCATCCAGTAACTTTCTCTCTCAAGACGCTGATCCACTACGTGCTTGCAGCTGCAGCGCTGGGATATCTTGGCGGCTGGCAGATCACCAAACACTTTGACGGACTTCCGCCACCGGGGCTTGCACGGGATGGCTCCGGCCATCCGGCCGCAGCTGGCCCACCAGGCACGGACATTGCCTCGCTGATTCCTTACGCCCCTGCCCCGCATCATGTCGGCACCATCAAGGTGACCAAGAACTCCACTCTCTCCCGCACCCTCCAAGAACTCGGATTTTTAGCCCCTGAGCGCGCCGCTATCCTTAGTGCCCTGAAACCCTGGACCTCACCCACCCGCGTGCGCGCCGGCACCGCAATCAAAGCGTATACCATGGATGCCGCAGACAAATATCCGCGACGCCTCGACATCGAACTGAGCGACGACCTCACTGTCAGGCTGGATCAAGTTGATCCGGGACACTGGACGGCTTCTGATCTGCAGATTCCTGAGGAACGTCGTCTTGCAGCCTACAGTGGGGTCGTCACCGGCTCGCTCTGGAACTCAGCAGCTACGGCAGGCATGGACCCGGCGATCATTTCTAGGATCACTGAAATTTTTGGCTGGCAAATGGACTTCCACCGAGAGGTTCAACGCGGCGATCGCTGGCGGCTCACCGTCGAGCAGTTCGTCCGCGAAGGTCGTCCCGTCCGTATTGGCGCTATTGTCGCGGCAGAATACGAGAACAGTGGCGTCATCAACACGGCGGTGCTGGACCCGTCCGAGGGGCAGTACTACACCCCCGAAGGCAACAGTTTGCGGCGTATGTTTCTGCGCTCACCGCTGCGTTTTGCCAGAATCACCTCAGGCTTCAATGCCCACAGGTTTCACCCGATTCTCAAGGTCGCTAAGCCGCACCTCGGGGTGGACTACGGCGCTCCTACGGGCACCCCGGTGATGGCCATAGGCTCGGGCAGTGTCACCTATGCTGCCTATCACGGCGCCTCGGGTAATACGGTCAGCCTGCGCCACAACGGTACTTACAGCACCCACTACAAACACCTGTCACGCTTTGCCCCTGACGTCAGGCCTGGTGCTCAAATCAAAATGGGACAGATCATCGGCTACGTCGGCAAAACTGGGCTTGCGACAGGTCCTCATCTGCACTTCGAACTGCATGCCAACGGACGCTATATCGATCCTGCCGGTGTGAAACTACCGACTGCTGACCCGGTGCCGCGCAAAGCCATCGACTCCTTTAAGGCCCTTGCTAGTAAAGCCTTGGCTGACCTGCCACCTTGGAGCACCGCCACACTTACCGATGTCGGACTCAGCGGACGGCAGGCTGAGCTGGCGCGCAAAACCAACTAGACGGTCATGACACCAAAGACTGCGCCTTGGGGATCCTGCACCACAGCCTGAGTACCTGAAGGGCCATGACTGGGCTCAGCGAGGATGCGTCCTCCCGACTGCGTCAAAGCTTTGGTGGCTAAGGCCATATCTTCCACGTAAAAATACGGCAGCCAATGCGGTGGCACTGCACGAAAACGTGGACTCAGTGTGATAAGGGCTGCTGTCGGTCTAGGGCCGCTGTAAAATCTGGTTATCGCTACCTCGCCTTGAGAATCCGGCCGGGTGATCCAATTAAATAGATCGCCGTAAAATGTGGCGGCGCTCTCAGCATCGTGGGTGGAAAGCTCGTGCCAAGCTACACTACGTTCAAGGAGCGTCCGCTGCTGATCCTGCCACAGGCCAAAAGGCGCTCCGGTAGGGTCGAGTAGCAGAGCCATGCGGCCCAGCGCGGCAAAGTCAAAAGACTCTGCCGTCACCTTTGCCCCCATGGATTTGGCCTCCAAGAGCGACTGATCGACGTCACTGACTCCCAGGTAAGGAGTCCAGTGGGCGGCAGCAGGCTTACCTGCTAGATCATCCGCCATAGCGTAGATGCCACCGATGCGGTGATTACCATGTAGCAAATGATAGTAGGTGGCACCGTCGTTTAACTCCGCGGCATCGTAGCTCCAACTAAACAGGGACTTATAGAAATCCAGCGCTTGTGCCACGGACCTGGTCATGAGCTCCCAACGGACGAAACTCCCTACGTCTTGCTGTCGTGCCTTTGACATCTGAGGCTCTCCTACGATAATCCCCAAGTGAGTTATCACAGCTAGGTCGAGGAAAAAACGCCAATGCGCCCATCGAATACCACTAACGATCAGGTTGTCACTGCTATCAGACACATCTGCGCCGCCGCAACCACACCAGTAGATGCCTTGGACGCGGCAATGGAGTATTTGCACAAGCACCGCAGTGATTACCATTGGGTTGGCATCTACCGACTGGACGGCGACACCTTGATCCTCGGTCCCTACCGGGGCCCAGTCACAGACCACGAGAGAATTCCCGTGGGACGGGGGGTTTGCGGGACGGCTGTAGCTGAAAATCGTAATCAGATCGTGGACGATGTGCGGGCAATCAGTAATTACCTCGCTTGTAATTTGGACACGCGGAGTGAGATGGTAGTCTTGATTCGTCATCCTAGAGATGGAAAAATTTTAGGTCAGATCGACGTAGACGGAACGAGGTTAAATCAGTTCGATACGACCGAAGAAGCACTGATCGACGAAGTGGGCCAAATACTGGCTCCCTATGTGATCGATGCCTTCGGCCCTTAAAGAGAGCCCGAAAGGGGATAGCCATCAGTACTCCCACGCACCGACGCCGCCTCACGTTGACCTTACTCACCGGCGCTATCAGCGAGACGGTCAATAAAATTGCTCCCCTGCTTGTGCTGTACCTCGGGCAGGCTACGCTCCCTGTGACAAGCTTTGGTTCCGTGCAGTTCGCCGTGTCCTACATCGATATCTTTTTGCCTTTTATTGCTTTTGGCTACGGTGCTTATGCATCAATTGCGATAGCTAACCCAGCTGGCAGCGCTCTAAGTCCGGGACGCATCATGTCCACGGTAACCCTACTGAAGTTGCTCCATGCTGTGGTCATCGTTGCCATTGCCCTGGCCGTCATGATGCTGCCTCGTTATGACGCCTATCGAGGCCTGATTCTCAGCCTTGGTTACCTATTCGTGTCGAGTATTATCGAGACAGATTATGTCCACTCGGGTACGCAATCCCTAGCGATCCGCAATATATTTAGCGTGATCAGTAAATTGCTGTGCTTAGGGGGTGTTCTGATCTTGGTCCGTGGCCCCGCGGACTATATGTACTACGGCATCCTAAGTATGCTCCCCAACTTGTTGGTTGCGCTCCTGTCGCTGCGCTTTTCAATCAAGAAAATTGGCTGGGAACGGCCCCGCACGGCCGATTTGAAACCCGTATTTCTTGGTGCCCTACCCTTCGGCATTACCAACATGCTGGCGTTCACACTGGAGCGTTTTGACGTCTTCTTTGTCGAAGCCTTTGGTGGCAGTGCCGCTGTCGGTCTATACGTTGGACCACTGCGTATCGTGCAGAGTATTGCAACCATCACAGCGATGGTGACTAGTATATTTTTTTCCGAATTGGTCAGGATTGATGACGAGCGTCGATTCTCTAAGCACATAGAATTCAGTGCACTGCTGTCGATGATCTTATTGATGCCGATTGCTGTCGGTGCCTTTTTTGTCGGTGGTGATCTTCTCGCTACCTTATTCGCCGCTACGTTTGCCAATCACAGCGTCATGCCCGGCTACGTGATGGCATTATTATCAATTGGCATCCTGGCGACCGTTGGTATCAACACCTTTGGTATGCAGGTTCTGTGGCTACGTAACGCAATGACGCGCATGAATAAGATTTACGCGATCGGCCTCATTTCTGGCTGTTTACTTGCCACATGGCTTGGGGGGCTGTGGGGCAGCATTGGCGTTGCGGCGGCCTTGGCCGCGAGCAAGCTGACCGTCGCGACGGGTTGTTATTTGGCTGCACGACCGTTTATCCCTAGCTTCTCGTGGGGATTTCTAGCACGCATCGCACTAGCCGCGGGCGCCATGGCAGCCGTACTCTTTATCCTCGGACCAGATCATCTAGTTTGGACTAAAATCATGATCGGTGCAGTAACTTATGTCTGTATGGCCGTTCTCCTCTTTTGGCGTGTCATCAGGGATTTACTAATTAATGGGGCGCCGACGAAAATAGCGGACTGATACGGGACCATCCTTGGGATAAAAATGGGCCATGTCGTCGATCTTAGTGATGAGCCAGGGCCAGACGGCTTTCGATCCCGTCTTGGTATAGACGAGCCCTGCAGCAATGTAATTGGCGCTGTGAAATATGGTTCCGTTAGCGCGGGCGTAAGTCACTAGATCGCCGTAAATGGGCTTGGCCACCTCAACATATTCATTGCGCAATGTGGTAGCAACCAGCGCCGGGTCTGCAAATCGGTCATCTGGATCGATATTAAAAAAATTGTAGGCCGTCCAATGGCAGTCTCGATGCCCTCCACCAATAACCTCCGTGCCTGGCTGCGGATAGGTATAAAGGCGCCGCCGCGGAAATGGTGGCAAGAGATGGACAATATCTATTTTTTCTCCATCTCTAAGACGCATCATCGACTCCAGCAGCGAGCCCACGTCTTTGGCTCGCCCTCCTACACTCCAGTAGTCGACTAACTTTTCCACATCACTCGTTGGTGAGATATTTAATTTAACCAGGTAAGTGGACTGCCGAAATAAAACATGTAGTAGTTTTGGCAGCATCTCCATCGAGATTTGATCTAGAATAAGCGGCAAATCAGCAAAGAACATATAGCAGCCGTCCCGGTACAAATATCTGGCCACCATGGCTTTGATGTCGTCTGCAACCTCGCCACCACTGAACCAATCATCAATATTGCGGCCGCAGTAGCGAAAAGCACCGAGCTGCATCTTGTTGGCATGGTTGTCTGTAAGTTTGATGTAGATCTGCTGCCGACTCTCATGAGTCAGTCCAAGCAGCAGCTCTTTAGTAACAGGGACCAGCGTCTCGGATCGTTCTTGATCATAGCTAGCTTTATCTAAAAGCCCATGGACCAGATTAGACGCTAACCCAGCTTTTAGTAAAAAGCCCTGCACACCTAAAATATCCATGTCTCTGAAGTGCCAGTCATTAATCTCACTAGGAAGGCTCTGAGCTCGAATAAAGTCTATGGGAGGAGCAATGGTGATCGGTACTATGGTCAAGCTGCCCGCACTTTCGTCATCCAGGTTGTATGCATTGCTACTGTTTCTGGACAAAAAATGCAGCGATGTCGAATTAGACGTGAATAGCAGGGCACCAGCTAAAAAAACCATAGCCAGAAGCAATAATGACTTAAGGTAGAGCGAGCTGCGTTTTCTATCGCCTGATCGCAGGGACGCCTCTGCTGGCGCCGCTGAAACTATTTTAGGTTTTCTCTTCGACATAATGACTCTAATGCGGAGTTAAACTGTAATTCCTATAAAAATGTCACCTACTCTTCTGCGGTGACTGGAGCATTAATCAAAGGACTCAGTTTGGACGATAGAATTTTGAGGATTTGCACTGGCAGCGCACTAGTGAAACTGAATTTCGCTGCTGAGGCATCTGGTACATACGCGGTGATCGTACCAAAGAAACGCTCACCGATATAAAAGACAAAAGTCGCTGTACGGCTCACCGCCCGCGATTCAATGATGCGTCCACCAGGTGCGAAGACGGAATAACGGTTATCGCCTGTACCAGTCTTACCGCCGACGGGTATCGTTTTACCGACGGTATCAACAAAGGCACCGCGTACCCGTACTGCGGTACCGCTGTCGACCACGTGCTTAATGGTGTCGCGTACAGCTGCAGTTAATGGGCGCGATAAAACTCTGGTACCAAAGCTGGGCTTTGCACGAAAATGCGTCTCAAACGGAGTATCTTTGGCAAATTCTAGGGAACTCACACGCGTATTGACGTACTGGACACCCCCGCTGGTGATGATGCCCATCAATTCCGCCAAGGCAGTAGGTTTGTCACCGGAACTACCGAGTGCAGTAGCGTAGGTGGGTACAAGCGAGGCAAAAGGGTATCCGAGCTTGGCCCAGTGTTCATGGATTTGCTTAAAGGCCTCATCTTCGAGCATGATCCTGATGCGGCTATCCTGACGCTTCTTGCCCTTAGCTGTGAATAGCCACTGGTAGGATTCCTGGCGCGCACCAGTACTGGCCCGCAGCACCTGGGTAAAACTAACTTTAGGCGCCCTCACCATATAGGACACCAACCATAGTTCAAGCGGATGGACACCGCAAATGTAGCCCCGGTCTTGCAGGCTTAATTTACTCTCGACCGTAGCCTTATAAAGAGACTGCAACTGTTTGGAGCTCTGTGGTTTGCTCCCCGCACCCTGATATTTGGCGATGAAAGCCGCCATATCATTCACACTGGTGTCTGGCGCTATACTCGCATAGAGCACGGCGAGGCGTCTTGGATTTAGCCGCATGCGTGCCATCAAGGCCTGTACCATTTGATCGCTACTGAGTCCCCGATACCGCAGGTAGAACCTACCTAGGTACTCACGCCCTTCCTTATTGGCAAATCGGGCCAGAAATTCGCGTCGGTTAGGATTAGTCACGTCCTCGAGCATGGCATGGCCACCAGGAATTTGGGCGATAAAGTATTGGACGATATCGCGCATCATGCGCACAAATGGGAGATTGATGGATTTGCGCACGGCTTCCTTGACGTCAACGATCCGGCCATTGTCTGATTTTTCAAAATTATTAAACCGATGTATACCACCACTTGTCAGGAAACGCTCCGCCGGGCTCGCCGTATAGCGACGCTCAAGAGCGGCATTGAGAATGGCCTCCAGTGTGACCGCAGCGCTGCCATTGGCCTCAAGTAGATAGGTAATGACCCAGCGGCTGAGCTGATCCGACTTATCAGTTTTACCGAGGGCTTCTTTCAGCTCAACGCCTCCGAGCCTTCGATATCTGTGCCAAAGTTCTTCGATAACCTCGAGGTAGGTCACTAGTGTGCGCAATTTGGCAGTCGACCCAAGCTCTAGTTTGCCACCCTCGCTCACATTGAACGGACCATCGACGTTGTCGGCTTGGACGCGTAGGAGATTGGCGTTATGCCGCCGCTCGCGCAGCGTAAAACTGTAGATGACATCTTTAGGATCCCCTTCAGCGAGTAGCCGTTGATCCATGAGTCCCTGAGACTTGGCGTAGTCTTTATCTTTCAGCTTGGTCAGGACATCTTGCACGGCCTTTTGTGTGCCGTAGTCGATGGTCGACTTAACGCGCAAGTCCAGACGGTCGAGCGTATATAAACGATCAAATCCAAAATAATTCAGCAGATGCACACGGACAGCATTGGCCGCTTTACGCTCGACGTAGCTCAGACGCTCCGGCTGAAATATGGCTCCAACAGAGCGGAAGTTTAGCTCCGCTTTAGCCACAGCCTGGCGCAATCTTTTTGGCAGAGCTTTGCCCCGAATCATCACGTCTATGTGTTTATCCACTAACTCTTTGAGCGCTTCTTGGTCCTGCCCTAGGTAGTAGGCTGGGCGGCGCTGCGAGAGAAAAAGCGCCAGAATCTGTTTGTACGCCACTGCCTTCGCCAATACACGCGCGGCATTAGTTTCTTTTTGTTTGATGTCTCTTAGGAGATCAGTGACTTCGGCAAAACTTGCACCAAAATAGGCTGCAAGGGCGTGGCCAATGCCGCGAATCTCACCGGTACCAGGCAATGCTCCTAGAGGAACCGTATTGACATAATCTTTGATGATGCGCTTACGCGCCTCAAAGGTGTTACGTCCGTCCTGATACGCACGCAGACTTGCAGAGGTCATCTGTACGAGTTTTTGGCGCGCCGAGGTCGTTCGGCCATCAGGAGAGTGCCGATATTTTTCCAACTGCGTGGCTAGTGTGCTGCCACCTGGGCTATCGTGCGAGGGGAAGAACTTCGTAACGATGTTATCTAAAATCGCGACGAAAAGCCGACTCCAATCTAGGGTTGGATTTTTATAGGGGTACCTTTTATCCAGTAAATCGCGATTTTCGATGAGCAGTAGCGTACGCCAAATAGCCGGCGGAATGTCATCGAAAGTGTCGTAGCTCAATTGCGGATAAAGCGCAGAAAAAAGTGGTTTCCCCGTCGCGTCATCGATGGCCAGGCCGGCCTGCGACTTCTCTTTGTAAATGGGATATATGACACCGCCATGAACGAGCCTTAGGTGCTCCGGTGAGAGGCGGGCTTGCGCTCTGATCTCGTAGCCTCGTTTTGTCACACGCTCAGAGATGGCAGGGATCAGCGTGTATCCCAACATTTCGTCAAACGGCCCAGAAGTCGGAAAGGCAATACTGCGGCTGGGACCAGACTCGAGCCTAAACTTTAACTGGGACGCTTTGGCGCTAAAAAATTGCGACTGAATTTTACTTGAGTAAACTTCGCGCCAAATCACGACGGACAATAATCCACAAAATAAAATTGCAGCGCTCATGACAAAGCGCCTACCTCTGGTCGTTTCCAGTGGCCACTGCAATTTCAAACTAGTTGTCCTCGGAGAAGAATCTAATGGAGAGTTCTAGCGGTATTCATATCTTACCACTAAAGGCGCCAAGGCTCGACTAGCGGCCTTAGCTTGGCTAGGCGACCTTTTGATTTAGGGCTTCAGCATGCGGCTACAGACTTGCCGACAATCCTCGCACGTGAGGATTTCGCCCTTTGCTTGCCGGCAGGCATGAGCGATAGGTGATTCATTGGCCGGGATGCAACGACGACCCGCAGCTAGCGGAAAGCAGGTGGACTCGCCTTTGAAACCAAAACCACGCAGGAGCTCCGGCTGCTTGAGTTCCGGAAGCTGCGGTGGAAGAGGGGCCGGGACCAGAGCCGCGGCAGAGTCAGCGGTAGCAATGCCGCCTGGGGGCGGCGGCACTTCGTCCCCTTGGGACTTGTGCTTGGCGCGGCACCCCAGCGTCAGCGCTGTACTGAGCAAAACTGTGAATAAAGCAAACTGCACGAATTAAACCAGCATTTGCATCGGATCTTCGAGATACGACACTAGGGTTTGCAGGAATTTTGCTCCCGTAGCTCCATCGACTACCCTGTGATCACAGGACAATGTCATCTTCATGCGCTGCTGCACAACTAGCCGCTCTTGCTCATCGACCCAAGGCGTCGGGGTGGCTGCCCCCACGGCAAGAATTGCCGCCTGTGGTGGGTTGATGATGGCGGTGAATTCTTCGACACCAAACATACCGAGGTTGGAAATCGTAAAGGTACCACCGGTGAAGGCATCGTTGCTCAGTAGGCCGTCTTTAGCTTTTGTCGCTAAATCACGCGCTGCTGCCGCAATTTCCCTGACACCTAAGACGTCAGCCCGGCGAATCACCGGCGTCACGAGACCTTCTGGTAAAGCCACAGCCACGGCGATATGAGCCTCACCGTGGTGGACGATGGTCTCACCTTGCCAGGAAGCGTTGACCTGCGGATGGTGACGCAGCGCTCTTGCTACGGCCAAAATCACCACATCATTCACGCTAACCTTGGCCAGAGATCCGCCCTTGGCGTTGGCTTTAGCTGCAGCATCGTTAAGCGACTGCCGCCATGTCTCCAATTTTGCAACATTGGCGGAGACGGTAAGGTAGAAATGCGGGGCCTCATTCTTAGCAGCGGTGAGCCGCTTGGCAATGGTCTTGCGCATCATCGATACCGGAGTCACCGTCGCCCCTACTGTAGAGGCAGCTGGCACCGGAGCCGCTGGCTGCGGCACGGACGGCTTACTTAGAGCTGCGACCGGAGTTGCAACGCCGGCAGCACTTTGCTCAATATCGCGCAACACGACGCGGCCCGCTGGTCCTGTGCCCACGATCTGGGATACATCGACACCCAGCTCGGCGGCAACTTTACGCGCTAATGGTGATGCCTTGACGCGGCCACCGCCCACAGGCTGAGCCTGTACGGTGGGGGTCGCAGGTTTTGCCGGAGCTTTCTGCGACACCTGCGGTGCCGCGAGAGGTGCGGCGGCTGCAGTCGCGCTCTTTGCGGCACCACCAGTCAACGCACCTAGGTCGTATGTTTCACCCGCATCACCAACCACAGCGATTGGGGTGCGTAGCGCCACCGTTTTGCCTGGCTGGACCAGGATCTTGAGCACGACGCCCTCTTCCGGCGATTCGTACTCCTGCGTCGCCTTGTCGGTCTCAATCTCGACTAGTGGCTCGCCTTCATTAATCTTTTCGCCCTCTTTTTTCAACCAGTTGGCGATACCGCCCTCTTCCATAGTGTCGCTTAATTTGGGCATCTCAATGACACGAGCCATGCTCTAAAGCCTCCCTCAAGGATCCAAAAACTGTGGGCTACGCTAAGCGCCCACTGATCAATCACATCAATGACACCAATCACTAGTCGACGTACATGACGTCTTTGACCGCTTGAACAACGCGCTCAGCCGTGGGCAACACGGCATGCTCGAGATCTTCGGCATACGGCATCGGGACAAAAAGCGAGTTAACGCGAACTACAGGCGCATCGAGATCGTCGAAACATTCTTTTTGTACGCGGTCCGAAATCTGCGCGCTCGTAGCGGCAAAATCCCAGCCCTCGTCAACGATGACTAAACGGTGCGTCTTGCGTACGGAGGTGAAAATCAGCTCCTCATCCAGAGGTTGCAAGGTACGAGGATCCAATACTTCGGCACTGATGCCACTTGCAGCCAACTGTTCTGCCGCTGCCATCGCGACGTGCAGCATCTTATTCCAGGCGATAATGGTCACATGCTCACCCGGACGCTTTATGTCACCGACACCGATCGGAATCACGTACTCACCATCTGGTACCTCGCCCTTGAGCCCGTACATCATCTCGCTCTCTAGGAAGATGACCGGATTATTGTCGCGGATTGCCGCCTTCAAAAGGCCCTTAGCGTCGTACGGTGTGGAGGGCGAAATTACTTTCATCCCGGGCACGTTAGTGAGCATCGCATCAAAACTCTGCGAATGCTGCGAACCCAGCATATGCGCCGCCCCGTTTGGTCCGCGGAAGACGATCGGCACGTTAAATTGACCACCTGACATGTAGCACATCTTGGCAGCGTGATTGACGATCTGATCGAAGCCCTGGATGCCAAAGTTCCAAGTCATCATCTCGATGATGGGACGCAGCCCCACCATGGCCGCACCGATACCCAAACCGGCAAAGCCGGCCTCGGAGATCGGGGAGTCCCACACGCGACGCGGTCCAAATTGCTCAAGGAGTCCCTTGGATACTTTATAAGCGCCGTTGTACTGGGCTACTTCTTCGCCCATCAGGAAGATGCGGTCGTCACGAGCCATCTCTTCTGCCATGGCCTGTCCGATTGCTTCGCGGAATTGAATGAGTGCCATAAATATTACTTCCTCGTCCTCTTAATCGACAAAAACGTGGTCCCAGAGCTCGGATACATCGGGTTTTGGCGACGCGTCCGCGAACGCCTCGATTGCGGTCATCTGATCTCTGATGTCCTTATCCCAAGCTTTGAGCTCATCTTCCGTTGTCACTTTATGCTTCTTCAAATAGTCGCCCAAGGTAGTAATCGGATCCCTAGCCTGAAACTGCGCGACCTCATCTTTAGTACGGTAGCTAGCAGGATCCGAGACCGAATGCCCGCGGTAACGATAAGTATGGGCCTCGAGCAAATAAGGCTTAGGCTTCTTGCGCATCTTGCTGACGATACCACTGACGTGGTCGTACACTTTGAGTACGTCCATGCCATCGACCTGCGAATTATCGATGTCAAATGCCAGCGCCCTTTTAGCCAAACTATCGACACTGGTAACGCGGCGGAAATCGGTGCCCATGCCATATTGATTGTTCTCGACGATGTAGAGCACGGGAAGATCCCAGGCAGCAGCCATGTTGAGAGCCTCGAAGAATTGGCCCTGATTACAAGCTCCGTCACCGAGGTAACAGACCATGACGTCATCGTTCTGATCGTACTTAATTGCAAATCCGACACCAGCAGCGATCGGCGTTTGACCACCGACGATACCATGGCCGCCAAGGAACCTATGCTCCTTGCTGAACATGTGCATCGACCCGCCCTTGCCCCTGACACAGCCATCGACCTTACCGAAAAGCTCGGAAAGTACCGCCTTCGGGTCAATCCCTTTGGCGATGGCTTGGGTGTGAGAACGATAGCCCGAGATCATGTAATCCGTCGGTCTCAGCGCCCTCTGCACACCGATACACACGGCCTCCTGGCCAATATGAAGGTGACAGAACCCTGCAAATTTACCCTTTTGATAAGCCTGATTGACCCGCTCCTCAAAGCGACGGCCAAAAAGCATATCCTTGTACACAGAAATCAAAAAATCACGATCGTACTTTAATTTAGACTCTGCTGCCATGATCAGCCCAATACTGTGTGTTGGTAGGTGAACCGGGAGTCCCGGAGAGATTGTTGGCGACGCTTTTCGTTATAGCAGCCATTGCCGGTTGGCAACAGCTTAAATTCCCGAATAAATACAGCGTTAAGGAAGCCTCGCGGGATCGCTTAGTCAAGCAATAATCCCAAGTGATTACGGCACGTTTTCCGAACCAACCACATTACAGCGTGGCAAAAAATGCTGCTAATTCGATTAGCTCAGGGGCTGGTGGCGCTGCTTTGTCGGCATGAGGCCGGTAAAAACCCTGCGCGATCACCTTCATAGTGGCCACAAGTTCATCGAGCATGCCGTGAAAGTCACTGCGTGCGGCTGCCATTTTGAAGGCAAATTCCGTAACGCCGGTGACCCCGCCGTAGGCCTTAAAGCGGATTTTGACCAAGCCCTCTGTCAGG
>VGTI01000041.1 GCA_016874735.1 Deltaproteobacteria bacterium | reverse complement strand
ACAGCCGGTATGCATGCCGATAAGGTTAAGACTCTTCATAAACGAGGAGTAAGCCAATCAGAGATTGCACGGCGCCTTCAAATCGGTCGAACCTCCGTCAAGAGGTTGATAGATGCATAAAAACTACCTTTTTATGACGCTATCCTAGTCGTTTGCGTCACTAAGCTAGCAGTATTCAAGATCTCATTTTTGAACGATGCCGACGGCTGTTACCGACCCGCACAGCTCAAGGAGTTGCAGGCCGCTTTTTTGATGGGGTTTTTTGAACGCCTCAGAGTATTAAAAATCGTGCGAATTGCTTAGAAGCCAATGATGAAAAACAACACACTTTGATTCTTCCGATCCCAGAACTCGCAAAAAAACTTTGAGCCTTAGACAAGACATCCTAACAGGATGAGCTTAGGATCCGTGATCGATATCCTCTGCTAGCACCTGTTTGGCGTAGGTTTGCCAGGCGTTAAAACCTTTTTCAACTGCTCGCAGCTTAAGTTTTTCAAGGAATTTATCTGAAAGGCGGATTGAATGGATATTCTCTTTCTCATCCGATGGTTTTTTAGGCCGCCCACGACGTCCTTTGGCGGTCATTCGCTTAAACCTGGCATGCTGATCCCGAGTGACAACTTTAAAAGTAGAAAGCTGCTCAGGACTTAACTCGGGTAAATTATCGTAATCGTAGTCCTGCCAAGGTGCGCTTTTCTTTAGGTGTTTGTTTTCTCGCTGAGATAATCCAGATGACTTCTTCTTCCTCGATTTTTCGCTCGCAGAAGACGACGAAAAGGTTGAGTCCTGAACCACTTTGTCCAACCGCGATGAAGCGGTCTTCTGGGTAGTCTTCGCTGCGATCACCGGCGATTCGGAGGAACGGATCGCTGAAGACCGTGATCGCTTCTTCGAAGCTGACTCTGTGCTTTTTGATGTTTTCTTTGTTCTTTTCGTCATGCCAATCATAACCCGCCATTGCTGGTTTCCACTTTTAATATTATCGGTATTTACCATAAATACTTTAGCAAAAATTTTTTTGATACAAGAAAATTGCCGCAACATATTGTAATATATTGGTTTTTTAAAAAACAAACCAGAAGTTGTCAGAGCCTTTAGTCACGCCTAGGTCGGAGGTCAATTATCAGCTTCCGTGCACACAAGGTGGTAACATGAGTCGTCAGTTGCTGGTTGACTTTTTTATGATACTATTTAGCATCAATGTAAACGATGTGCGCTGGAACTTTTTTGATGAGGCCGTTTATGGAATCCAATAAGTATACGATTCAAAAGGTACTTAAAATCTTCGGTGCCGACGTATCCCGACAAGCTGTCATCAAGGCTGAAAATACTGGCTTGATTCCAGCAGCCTCAAGAGAGGGAGGTAAAAGTAACCCTCGTCGAAATTGGACTATTGCCGACTTGCCACTTATTGGCGAGCGCTACGGATTCATGAAACCTCTTAGCGGCTCAATGGTAGTTGCTGTATTCACGACAAAAGGCGGCGTTCTTAAAAGTACTTTGGCGCTAAATCTTGGTAGATTGGCAGCCCTTCATAATCAGAAGGTGTGCATTATTGGTCTAGATATGCAGTGTGATGTTACAAACGCACTGGGCTACCAAGTCGATCTTGATGAATCAGACAACCTAGACTCAGCTCTTGAAAAGATCGGATCCGTGTATGGTCTGTCCGACTTTGCACAAGGTAAAGTTACTCTCGATGACATAATCATCAAATCGGACATTCCAACGCTAGATTTCATTCCAGAGACGCCTGAACTTGTAGCTTTGGAACGAGAAATCTCTAGTCGAAATATGCGTGATTTCTGGCTTAGAGATAAAGTTATCAAACCCCTCAGGGCTCGCTACGATCTTGTCATCCTCGACTGCTCGCCAAACTGGAACTTACTGATTTCTAATGCTCTGATGGCCTGTGATGCTCTTATCTCTCCGCTCGAATGTCGTATAAACAACTTTCGTAACTATCAGGCCTTCAAGGCCTACCTCGATAATTTCAAGAGGGATACTGGGCGTAATTTTGCGCATATCTTCGTACCAACTAAGTTCACGTCCACAAGGAAGCTCAGTGCCGAAATACGCTCCTGGTATTTGGCACACGTGCCAGGCTGCACTGGCGGAGCGATAAGAGAGTCGGTTCATGGTGAAGAGGCTATCGCATCGCACCTCTCTCTACCCGAATACTGTCCAACAAGTATTGTCGCTGATGAAATGCGTGAAGTGATCCTAGAGGTGTGGGCTCGATTGAACGACGCTGCAAAGCAGCAGTCAATTAATGAAGCTCATAATCGTGTCACCTCGAAAAAGAAACGGGCGCCCGAAGCTCGATCTTTAGGGAGGTGATGAATGGCACTCTCTCTTAACGACAAGAGGTTGAAGCGAACAATTATTGCCAAATCGAATAAGGAGTTACCCAAGAAAACTCTAACAATGCCTTGGGAAGACCACGAAACTTCGGCGGCAAATACTACGTCAGATAAATTCGGAGCCAAAACAGAGCCAATTCGGAGCCAAAACAGAGCCAATTCGGAGCCAAAAGTGCCCCTAATCGGAGCCAAAACAGAGCCAATTCGGAGCCAAAACGAGGCCGCTGTGGGTGATCCAACATCCGAATTCGGAGCCAGGATCGGAGCCGGATCAGAGCCAATTCGGAGCCAAAACAGAGCCAATTCGGAGCCAGGATCGGAGCCAAAATTTGGGCTGGCAGACCTGTCGCGCCTTCAAAGTCGCTGCCTCGATTTCGTGTACGACTCGTGCCGATTTTCTGGAAGCCGCGTGAGCGAAAAAATCTTCAGCGGCGATTTGGCAACAGCAGTGAAAAGCACTCCCAGCGCGGTTAAGAAGGCTTTGCAGAGACTAGAAGAGAGTGGCTGGGTTTCCCGATACCAGTTTAAAAAAGGGCCGGGCGGCTGGACTCGATATTTACTCCCCGAGCCGGTGTACCGGGACCTCACAGTGAGCAAAATCAGAGCCGGATCGGAGCCAATTCGGAGCCAAAACAGAGCCAATTCGGAGCCAGGATCGGAGCCAGGATCGGAGCCAAATCCCCCTAGTAGTAGTAGTTATATAAATACTAATTTCTTAACTACTACTACTGCCGAAACGCGCGCGCGCATAGAAGATGAATGGTCACCCGCGGACTTGGACTACTCGATGCTGACCGACATCGGGTTTGGCAAATCACAAGTTCTCCAGTTGCGCAGCTTAGGGATCCCCTTTGACGTCGTGCAGCGTTCGCTAGTGCACTTTGATTTCGAGCTACGCCACACGTCGAGCGGCAAAACGATTCACGAACCCTTGGCGCTGCTTATGAAGCGAATGCGACAAAACGGATGCTGGCCGGCGCCAGAAGAGTTTGAAAAGCGGCATGCCTATTTTCGCACTTTGTTCGACGAGAAAGACCAGCAGCCTCAGGAAGATACTTCGTTTGGGGAGGCTAGTAGCGATCACACGGAGGCTTGGAAGTAAGTTGTGTCTCTTACAGCGACCAGAATTCATAGTCCTGAGGTACCGGCCATCCGGATGCCAACCGTCTTGGCGATGCGAGAAGGTTACGCTAGGTGAGCCGTCAAGGCCTCGGCCACGAAGGGGTGACCATCATGAAACATCTGAGCCCCAAGGTTTTCACGCCTAGATCAAAAATAACGCCCATTCTACGGCTTTCTAGAGGCTTTTGAGTTATCCTATACCGGACTATTACCGGGCCTGTAAAAATCGATTCTATGGCGGTTTTTGGCGTTTATAGAGGCATGCCAGGAACGAATGACATCTTTGCTGGTATCCGGAACAAGCACCTTCTCTTTGGGACCAAGCCTGATCGGTGCCAAGAATCACACCCTAGCTATCGAGTAATGCGCTTTAGGTGAACAAATACGAAGAAGCAGCGATAGCTCACGACTTTTGAGGATGGAGCTGCTGTTTTCTTCGCTGATAATGGCGCTACGATATGCAAACCAGACGAAGACGTTTAGCTGGCACTTACGGTCGGGCGCGGCCCTCATGTATTAACTCCTGTATCGGCAGGCGCCAAATGGTTGGGAAACTGGGAGAAAAGTTGTCCTGGTGCTGTCTGGTGGTCGGCCTAATGAAGCGAACTCGAATATATGGCAAGTATATGAAATCAAATGATTTTTAACGGCGTAGTTTTTGTCGCCTTTTTAGGCTAAAGTAAATATGAGATTTGCCGATAAGTAACTGGGGCCCGGAGACTTTGTGTACCAAGTCAAAATCAAAAAGGACGCGCAAAAGGTACTCGATAAATTGCCTCCCAAGGTCCAGCGCAACATCAGCGAGAGGATACATGAGTTAGCGGACGACCCTCGCAAACTCGTGTGGGTTGAGAAGATGGCCGGGTTCGATAGTCGCTATAGATTTCCAGCCGGAAGTTTCCGAGTCATCTTCGAGATTGAGGATGAAGAGCTTTTGGTCATCGTGGTCAAAATAGGCTCGCGCGGTGATGTGTATAAGGCGGGCGGCGGTTAATAAAATATTAAAGTGAGTGAGACTTAAAAATGGGAAGACCGAAACTAAAAGATGAACTCAAGCGTGGGCACGTCAGTATCTCCGTCAAAAAAAGTGTGGATGCTCTGGCCGCTGCTACGCCAAATAAATCTCATTTCTACGAAACCTCGGTGGAGAGCTGTCAGGCGGTCGCCTTAATCGTTAACCGGCTTCGCTCCAAGAAATTAACAACCCAAGCCGCAATGGAAGAGATTGAAGATATCGCCGATATTTGGGCGGCAGAGTTCGACGAAACGGTGCCGTTTGATCTTTCCAGCAAAAAGCCAGGTCGCAAGCGTAGCCAGCGGTGAAGTTCCGACTATCGGGCCGGAGATTATCGCCAACCTATAACGCTGAGTCTTAATCGCTGAGCGCACGTGATCGGGGTATTAGGGTGCCTAGTAGGCCCCTAGCTGCCAGCGCCAGCGAGCGGCAGGACCGAGCAAGCACAGCGCGGCGATGTCAGGGGGGCAAGTGACTTGGCCCCATGCTTGCTCTCCTACCCAAACACAATCACCCAAGACTCGCTTTAAATCGAAAACACAGCCTCTACAAAAAACTCTGCACAAAGTAAGCGCCAGACACGTACACATTACCGTACAGTCTCTGACCAATATTTCGCTCACCCTTAATCACATAACGGCCCACACTAGGAACCAATACAGAAAAGCCTCGAGACTTGTAGTTTATGTGACTCCTGATAACTTTCTTTGCCGCGGCTTGCCCAATAAAGCGGCCTCGCGGCCGCCACTATTAAAAAGGGCGGCGGTCACACTTTCTTTGCGCGCCGTGTGCAAGCAGCGAGAAGACCCCCGACATAGTTGCGGGGCGCCCAGTTATATAGTTTTCACGGCAGTGTGCCACAAGCATGCTGCCGCCCGGTAATGTGACGCAGGCTTCGACGACACACGAGAGGCGCGGCACTTGCCGCAGTTCCCGTCGGGCCGGTTTCATATGGAGGTGCCATGCGGCTGCCACTGTTTGGCTGCGCTCAGCTCATAGTTGTTCCGGGGCGGGTTTTCTAGAAAGCCGCCCCTCTCTGTCGGGGAGACTAGGCGAGAGCCCCCATGATCACCTGCGGCGGGGCCTCATAGGTTTAAAGCGGCGCTTACTATGTTTCCAACCCCCTCTCGAAGGCGAGGGCAAGCATGGGCGCGGCATGCCGCGCCCCCCAGACGCGACGCCAAAGGCGTCAGGTCTCTGGTCGTCGCTACGCTCGACCAGCTAGTGGCTTCGCCCCTAGTACCCCTTGCTTCGATCCCGCGAAGGAAGGCCCGTTTTAGGCCTCTCAAAGGGTGTTTTTGAAAGGGGGTGTGCCTTCGGGCCTGCCGTCGACCAAAGATGAGCCGTCAGTCGCATATATAAACTCCGCATGTGATTTATCACCAGTCTAGCGAGCGAGCGCACCTTTGGGTAGCTGGGAGTGACAATAACTGAGCAAAAACCTGTCCTCCAAAAAGAGCTTAAACGCCCTGGGACCCGCGCAGCCACGAGTCTGCAATGGGTGGCTGCACATGCAAGTGGGACAGCCGTCGGCTCGAGCGCTTTACTGCGGCGAATGATCCAAGTTGCCACGGTGTGTCATCGTGTGTTGAGCAGAAAAAAAAGTCGCATCTCTCCCTGCTCCGGCGGGTTCACTTTGGGCCAGGCACGGTCTTTTTGGTAGAGCGTCATTTGTCACTTTGGTGAATGTAAAATTCCACCAACAGTGGCCCCGCTCATGCTCAGCACCAAGAACTTGTCAGGGCTCACTTGTCAGCGCGCGGAAAGAGCCACTTGGTTTTGGCTCCGGTGATGTAGTGGTTGCGGCTGGGCGTTTGTTGTTGTTGGGAAGCAGCTAGACACGCATTTTTTAGCTCCCGTCACACATAAAATGTGCTGCCTGTCCTATGTAGAGAGTGCGCACAATCTAGTGCAGTTTAGCGCGGTATACCGCGCTAAACCCGAAAGAAGTCATTGATTCCGTAAGATTAGAATCTTGTACGTGTCACGATCGTATACGTAGGTATACGTATAACGACCATCATCACGGCAACTTGCATCCACTAGCGATGCGCCCCCAGCACTTTAGGTGCATAGGGTGTGTAGAAATCACTAAAGCAACTGAGGCCGTCCCATCAGGGACGGACGAAGGCGTAGCGAAGCGAAGGGAAAAGGCATTGGAAGGGGCTTTTAAAGCCACAGGGTTTCCAAGGAGCAGGACTCCAAGTTTCCAGGGTCACCGTGCGTAAGATGCGTGGTGTAAAAAAACCTGACACTAGGTCCTAACTTCACGTAACTTTGACCCTATAAGTGCTCAATTTTTAAACCTCAAGTTTCACCCTTCGGTTCCGATAACCTAACTTAGCCACACAGAACTGATGTCTACGATGTGGCAGGGCCAGGAACCATGGGCAGAGCAAAGGGAAAACAAGGACTACTACATCGGCGATGCAACGGTCTTGAAGTTGCCTTGCTGGTGTTAGGTTTACTTTTTACCCGTGAGTCCGTGGCAGCTGCTTCTTACTACCCACTCGTCTACTCGGCACGACTGACGAATGCTAACGGGTCACCTATAGATGGGCCTCTCGACATCGATGTGAGGTTTTACACTGCTGAAGCGGGTGGCACTCAACTAGGCCAGAACTACCCTTACACAGGGGTATTTCCCACTAACGGCGTCATAAGTCTTAATATCAATCTCATGCCTTCTCAGGTCGAGGCCGTATTTGGTGACGGCTCTGAGCCAGTTTTTATTGAGATCACCGCAGGCGGCAAAACTTATCCACGTCAGAAGTATAGCTACGTGCCTCTTGCGTTGCGCGTACCGGTAGACGGTAAGACGCTCTCTTTCGGTAGCGACGGAACTCTGGGTCTAGCTCTAAAATCCCTTCCAGCTACGAACCAGTTTCTCACCAAGAACGCTGGTGGGGAGCTCGTCTGGGGCACTCCCGCCGCGGCAACAGCCAGCAGCATCCAGGGACAAACGGTTTCGAGTACCGCGCCGCAACCAGGCCAGGTGCTGACCTATAGCGGCACAGAGTGGGTGCCGCAAACGCTCACGAGTAGCGGCACTAGTTCAGGCGCGCTCGCAGTGCTGGGTGGCGGGACCGGAGCTACAAGTTTTACGAATAACGGCGTCTTGGTCGGAGCTGGCGCTGGACCGATTTCGGCCACAGCTCCCGGCGTACAAAATAACGTCCTTGTAGTGGGCGCCAGTGGTCCTGAGTTTGGTCGCGTCAATTTGGGCTCGCCTGCTGCTGTGACGGGTGTACTTGCGCGCGCCAACGGAGGTACCGGTGCCGATCTCAGTGCTACTGGTGGCGCAGGGCACTACCTCAAACAAACGACCTCTGGCGGTATCGTCACGGTAGGGACAATCGCTAGCGCTGATATCACCGCCTCACTTGGTTACACACCGCTCAATAAAGCTGGCGATACGGTGACTGGTGAATTATCTCTTGCGCAGTTATCACTCCCAGCAACCACAGCCCCAGCGCTGAGTAGCAGCGGACATGGCCGCATTTATTTCGATCAAAGTACAAACGAATTTAAGGTCTCGGAGAATGGCAGCGCCTACACCAAGCTCGCCAGTGGCGGCTCTGTTACCAGTGTGGCTACGGGGACTGGGCTTACCGGCGGCCCGATCACGAGCAGTGGGACCATCAGTCTCTCCACCACCGGAGTGACCCCAAACACTTACGCACGCGCTACGATTACGGTTGATGCACAAGGTCGGATTACTGAAGCCGCCAGTGGCGGCAACATCAACCTTGCAACGGAGGTATCCAGCACTCTCGGAGTCGCCAATGGTGGCACCGGAGCAACGAACTTCACAGCGAACGGTGTTGTGCTTGGAAACGACGCAGGAAATCTACTCACCACCGCAGCGGGCAGCGCCGACCAGATCTTGCGGGTACCAACGACTGGTGGTGTGCCGTCATTTGGCGCTCTAAACATCGCTAGCCCGTCTGCCGTGAGTGGTGTCCTCCCACTTGCAAGCGGTGGTACGGGAGTAGACCTTAGCGCCACAGGTGGCGTAGGACAGTTTCTAAAACAGACGTCAAACGGTGGCACCGTTACTGTCGCCGCTATCTCAGCCTCAGAAATCCCGGCACTACCGGCAAATAAAATACCGCAGGCTACCACCTCAACCGATGGCTATCTGACAGCTACGGACTGGACAACTTTTAACGCCAAACAAAACGCCCTTGGCTACACGCCGCTAAACAAAGGTGGCGACACCATGACTGGCGCAATCGACATGAACGCTAACGCCCTTGCCAATGCCGGCAGTATTGAGATGGCTGCGTCTAAGACCCTAGGCCTTAGCGCACACACAGCGGATCCGACTGGACTCACAACTAACGACAAAGGCAAAACCTGGTTTAACGAGAACTCTGGTCAAATCAAATACTGGGACGGCTCTGCCGTCAAGGCGCTTGGCATAGCTGGCGTAGGCGTCACGAGCCTAGGCGGGGTCACGGCTGGCGAGCAGAGTTTTGCTACCACCACCAATGGGAGCAGCCTAGCGTTTACACCGGTGGGCAGTGTCCATACACTCAATATCCCGCTGGCTTCGGCAGGAGCAGGTGTCAGTGCAGGGCTAATTTCCAACGCCGATTACACATCGTTTTCAAATAAAGTAAGTAGCGTTAGTGCAGGCACTGGCATCGCGGCCTCGCCTGCTAGTGGAACTGTGACCGTGAGTCTTGCCAATATCGGTACGGCTGGCACTTACGCCAAAGTCATCACAAACGCCCAGGGTCAGGTCATAAGCAGTACCGCCTTAGCTGCAGCTGATATCCCAGAGTTAAATGCAGCGAAGATTACGAGTGGGCAACTAGCCGTCGCCGTAGGTGGTACTGGTAGCACAAACTTCAACCTAAACGGCGTCCTTTTAGGTAACGGCACCGGTAATCTGGTGGCGACGGCCTCACCGAGCGCTGACCAGGTTCTGCGCGTGCCGAGCGCTGGGGGTCAGCCTTCCTTTGGTGCTATTGACCTTTCTAAGGCAGCTTCGGTCGGCGGGATCTTGGATAGGAGTAACGGTGGTACCGGTGTCATTTCTACAGCCACGTTTCCGGCTTCAGGCGTAGTCGTGACGCGTGATGCCCCAGAAACACTGACCAACAAAACTATAACTGGCGCCACGATCAACGGAGCATCAAGTATCGGTGGCTCCACCACCATCAATACGACCGGCACAGCGGCTACTGGAGCTCTCACAGCCTCGACAGTGACATCTAATGGGGACGTCACCGTCAGAGGCGACAGTACAAACGCTAGCAAGCTCGTCTTAAACGACAAAGCCAACACTAACTTCGTCGCCTTTAAAGCTCCCGATACGCTTTCGTCGCAGCTCACGTGGGAGCTACCCGGTACTAACGGCTCAGCTGGCCAAGTGCTCTCAACCAACGGTACTGGGACCCTCAACTGGGTCTCTGGTGTCGCGCCTACAGGTGCAGCGGGCGGTGATCTCACTGGTAACTTCCCAGACCCCACTCTTGCGGCTGTGGGCACTGCTGGCAACTATACTAAAGTGACCACCGACTCTAAAGGCCGCGTCATCAGCGGCGCGACTCTTGAGCCCGGTGATCTTCCACCCATCAGTGCCACTAGCCTGACGACCGGCACCCTGGCCATAGCCAACGGCGGTACCGGCGTCGGTGCTTTCACCAATAACGGTGTAGTGATCGGGTCCAGCTCAGCTCTCTCATCGACGGCCGCAGGCAGTCAGTACAATATCCTAACGGTGAATGCGAGCAACCAACCTACGTTCGGCACCGTGAATCTTGCCTCCACTAATGCTGTGAACGGCACTCTTGGAGTTGCAAACGGCGGCACTGGTGCAAATCTAGCTAGCACGGGCGGGGCTGGTCAGTTTCTAAAACAAACGTCAAACGGTGGCACTGTCACTGTCGCCGCAATCTCAGCCTCAGAAATCCCGGCACTACCGGCAAATAAAATTCCGCAGTCTTCCACCTCTACCGACGGCTACCTAACGGCCACCGACTGGACCACGTTTAACAGTAAACAGGCTGCAGGCAGCTACCTGACGGCACTCACCGGTGATGTCGCCGCCTCAGGGCCTGGATCTGCGACAGCATCACTATCAACTACCGGCATTGTGGCAGGTACCTACGCCAAACTTAGAATCGACGCGAAAGGCCGCGCCATCGAAGGTCTCACCCTTGAAGCCTCGGATCTCCCGCCACATAGTGCTGCGTTGATCAGCTCTGGTACTCTCAGTGCAGCTAGAGGCGGCATTGGTGTCGATGGATCGAGCGCAGCGAACGGCCAACTACTCATCGGTAACGGCACTGGTTTCACTCTTTCAACTCTCACGGCAGGCACCGGTGTCACCATCGACAATACGGCTGGCGCGATCACGATTAATGCCACCGCCGGTTCAGGATCTGGGACCTGTCCCACCGGCTATGTGTTAGTCCCAAAAGATGACAGGTTTAGCTTTAAAGACTTTTGCGTCATGAAGTACGAGGCCAAAAAAGACAGCACCACGGGCCTTCCAGTCTCAACCGCTTCCGGTACACCATTTGTCAGTATCAGCTGGTACGAGGCCAAAGACGTCTGCCAGCGTGTCGGCGCCCATCTTGTGACTGAGGGCGAGTGGATGACGATGGCGCGCAACATTGAGGCCACGGCCATTAACGATATCAACTCGACGGCTGGGATCCAACTGGCGACAGGACACACTGACAACGTCCCAGCTAATGCTCTTGCTGCTACTACCGAAGGGGCTGTAACTAACTGCACGCTCACCGCGTCTTTAGCGGACGCAGCTAATGCTTCCTGCTCACTTAGGACAGACACCAACATTTACTCAGGCACCGGTCAGTCCTATGCAACCACTGGTTATTCTGCAGGGGCGGCCAACAACTCGCAAATGCGCACCCACGTCCTGAGTAACGGCAACGTGATCTGGGACCTCTCCGGTAACGTCTGGGAGTGGACCGATATGCAGTGCACGAGTGTTAATTGGTACAACACTGGCTGGGTCCAGTGGGATAACGCCAATGTCACAGACTGGGAGAAGAAGGTCGCAGGCCCCAGCGGCGCGCTCACATCCGCGAACGGTGCGGGTCAATACTATGGCTGCACGGCTGCAGGGAACGCGCTGCTTCGGGGGGCGGATTGGCACCATGGCTCGGTCGCCGGTCTGTTCGCCGTCGGTCTGGCCTCTGCGCCGACCTACACGCACACGGGCATCGGGTTCCGCTGCGCGCTGCAGCCTTAGGGTGATCATTTAGTCATTGTGTCATTAGATCATTAATCATTGAGTTTCTTCCGCCCAGCGACAGCTGGGCGGAAATTTTTTTGGCCTTCCGGAAGTTCCGGAAGTTCCGGAAAGGGTGGTTCCGGAAGTTCCGGATGCCTTTCCACTTCTCCTTTCCACTTCTCGGTGTCTGGACTAGGGTCGTTTTTCTTAAACATCTAATTTTACTTGGTTTGCCTATTTTTTAACTAGCCTCCAAGATTTTAGGTGCCTGCAAAATCGTCCCATTTCGGAACTTCAGGGCTTCCGGAAGGGCTTGGACCAACCGGAACGTTCCGGAAGTTCCGGAACTTTCTAACAACCACTCGATTTCTATGGGTAACTTCTTACTAATTTTTCTGTATTTTAGGCCTTTTTTAGGCACCCTTCCGGAACTTCCGGAAAGGGGCGGGGGAGAAGTGGAAAGTCCGAGCGGTAACATTTTGCGCCTTTCCGGTTCTCTTTAAGCATCCGGTATTAATCACTTTAAAATGGGTGCTGATGAATCCTTTTGCAGTTTTCTATAAACAAACGGAAGGCGGTTTATTAGTAAATCATTGGCTTTTTTGCCGGCTGAAGTTCCGGAACTTCCGGAAGGCTTTCCACTTCTCCCTACCCGAAGGCTGCCTTGCTCGTGCATAATCGACGACCTCGTCGACGCCTACACCTGACGGCAACGATACAAAGAAAGAGGATCCACGATGGCCCAGCGCAAAGAAGCACCCGCGGAGATTGGCCTAGACGAGGCGGCGAGCCTCCTTCATATGTCAGAAAAGACCGTCCGCAAGTACATCAAGCTCAAAGCGATCCGCGCCGTCAAAGTGGCCAACTGCTGGTACGTCGACCGCGCTTCGCTCATGAGCTTTCACGCCAAGTTGACGAAAGAGGCAGCAGGAGTGGCGGCACCCGTCAGCACTAGCGAGCCGCCTTCACCTCCATCTAAGGCGACTCAGTCAAAGGCAGGATCCCTAGCGACAGCAGCCATACACAACCTAGCCTGCTACCGTCTTTTCCTAGCGGCCCGCGATCAGCTCAACTTTGCCGATGAAACACCCGACCTCGCCGCTTTTGTTGACGCCCGGTGCCGCGACGTGCTTTCTCACCTCGGTGCCGGCTACTACGGATTTGGTGCGGCAAAGCGTCTTAACTACGATAAGGCTAGGGCCGCCATTGGCAGCATCATCGGTGTGTTGGCGGCAGATGCTCCCCTTTACCAAAGGCACCAGAAGGCGGCCCAGTTTCTTGAGCGCGACGTATTGCCGGCCTTTGGCTCGCTCATGCGCAAGCTTGACGGGCGGGGTTCGGACCCCCACCGCAAAAGCGGTGGGTCAGCCCAGGTGAGCGGCCGGGTGCCTTGACCCTGAGTCATGGTCTGCTCCCGTGAGAGCAGACTTCTTGCATGGTCGATCAAGTCTGCAGCGCGCAGCGGAACCCGATGTTCGTGTTCGTGTTGGTCGGCGCATTGTTCAGATTGACGGCGAACAGACCGGCGTTCGAGCCATTGTTCCAATTCGCCCCCCGAAGCAGCGCGTCCTACGCTGCTCACGCCTTAGGCCGTCCACCGCTCGTGACAGTAGTCGAGTTCGAAACCATGCGCAAGGCGTCGTCCAGGTTAGCAAACGCCGCGAACGACTCGACCACGGCAGCAATCTCGCTCGCTCTCTTGCCCGCCTTCGTGAGCTTATTAACTTTGCGTCGATGCCGCCTCTTCGTCCGCGCAAGGACGTGGTAGCCCGTGCCATAAAGAACGAAGCCAAGAAAGGGCACGGGATCCGACGCCAGATGCACCGTCTTACGGACAGGAATCTTGAGCCTGAGCTCCCGCTGGCAAAGGGCGACGATTTGGTCTTTTAGATCGAGCACAGTCTTTTTACTCGCGCCCACTAAAACCATGTCATCCATGTAACGGATGTAAAAGACGTCACCCTCGTGTCTCGCGGCGAGATGATCGACTGGGCTTAGGTAAAAGTTAGCAAAGAGCTGAGACGTTAGGTTGCCAAGGGGAATGCCACGGCGGCACCTAGCATACTCCGGGTGCGAGCTGAGCAGTGACGCGAGCAGGATATCAAGAGAGGGATCCGGCATCACACGGCGGAGCATCTGGCCAAGGACCTCGTGACTGATCGAGGCAAAGTAGTTGGCGACATCGAGTTTGACCGTATAGCGCTCGTTACCCAGCTTTTTTAAAGTCGCCGTCAGTGCACTGACGGCGTTGCGGCTACCCATCGTCTTGCGGCAAGCCCACGAGTTGGGCGGGATAAGTGGCTCGATCAGCGGTGCAATCACTTGGTGGATCGCGTGGTGGACGACTCGGTCCCTAAAGGGTGCCGCGTAAATGGTCCGCCGTTTAGGGTCACACACGACGAAGCTATTGTAGGCTTGCCAAGGCCAATCACCGCTGGCCAACTGGTGACTCATGGCAACCAGCTCACGAGCCAACTGCATCTGCATCAGCTGATAGCCGCGAGACCCCCTTTTACCGCGAGCGCAGGCACGAAAGGCTCGCGTCACGTTGCCAAGGTTAGAGACCTGACCGAGGAGATCATGATTTAGGTGATACGGCATAGGTCTTGAGAAGTCCGTGGAGTTGTTTTTGGATGGCCTCTGTCAGCGCGATGATTTCGCCAAACTGGCCATCACTGATAGCTCTAAGCTCAAGACACAGCTCGAATAGACAGCCAACACTGTCCAGATGGCCTAGCGCCTCTTGAAGTAGCTGGCTATTGCCTGGTTTTAGCTCTTTCGTAGTCAGGGCAAACTGCCGGCCTAGTAGCCAAGCATCTAGGCAGTGATCCTCTACCCTTCCGCCGATCTTTGGTCGCATGTGCTTTGGCAGAAGCTTCGTGGCGCGGAAGGCGGCTACACTGAGGCTCTTTAAATCGCTCACTACTTTGGGATCTTTGAGGGCCAAGGGTGTTTCACACTCCAAGCTATGGAAGACGCAGAAATTATGGAAGACGCAGAAATGGTGCTTCGGTCAAGCTACGTCAAGTCGAACAGTGACGCCCTTTAGGCCTTCTTTATCTATCAAATCCTGAAGAGCCAACTCAGCCCACTGCTGCGGATGGTAGCCAAGTTTTTTGGCCCAGGCCCAAGCCCTAGCTGGACTGACAGTCTTGCGACCTTTTTCGTTGACCTAATAACTTTCGCAAAAGTGAGCTTTCCCGTGAGCTGGTTTAGAAACTGCAATGCATCGGAACCCTGCGCTCTGGACCTCCTAGTAATCGTGGAGGTTGACTTCTTCGACGCTGACGAACTCGATCGAATTGTTTTTTTTGATGATATAGATGGCAAAATTAGGCTCTCAAAGGATGTCGGCAATTATGCGGAGATCGCGAGGACAGTTTGAGGGGGATCGAGATCATCACTGATAGCGCGAGTAAAAGTTGCTAAATCTAGTGCTGCTTCGCCTCTATACTTTGCCATCAGTGCTCGTAGTGCTGCGATATACAGGGAGTCAAAGCCTTTGGGCACGCTAGAGCCACTAGACTCCCATTGACTGACCGTAGTGTGGCTTGCTAGCCCGAGGGCTTTAGCTAATTCAGCTTGAGTCATGTCCATATATTTTCTGATGAAAACTAGTTGTGAGCCAATCATTTTACAGTGTGCATGGCGCAAACTGTCGAATACAAGATCTTGTATTTTGCGGCTGTCGATGCGGGGATAGTAATCATCGCCGTTAGCTACCAATTCTACTTCGGCGATGACTACTGGAAATCCGAACCCCTTTAGTTCGTAATTCTTCTTTTTAATGGTTTTTTTCACACTTAGCTCCTTCACCCAATAACCGTGATGATGACGACCTCTGGTTCCATTTCAATGACAACCGCTAGAGCATTGCCGTCGATTGTTGTGCCGGAAATTCGATAGCGCCAATTAGTTCCAACCAGAGTGTCGCGGGCTTGGTCATGCATGCCACTTTTAAGCACCCTTTCGATGTCCGGGAACACAAAACCCCTTTCATCCATCCGCTGGAGGGCATGCTCCGTATAACGAAGTTGGCCATTGATAACAGCATCTCTCAGGCGACGTTTTAGACTAGCTGAGTCCAAGTCCAGCCCCCATATGTCATATTATAACATAAATGTCAAAAATAAACATATCCGCTTATACTGCAAAAGTCCAATAAGAGGTGCTGGGTGGATATCGGATAGAAATACGGTTCAGCAGGGGCAGATGCAGTGCCTACCCAAAGCGGTTGGTGTGCTAGCGACGGTAGGCGCTGGCGGCGCCAGCGCCTACCGGTTGAACATTGCGGAGACCGGTGTGAATTAGGGCCAAAAACTTATGGCAAATATTCAGGCGGCAAGCTTTGGTAGATACCTTCACCGACTAAGTTAATCCCGTCCCAGCTCCACACCAATACATCACCTTCTCCGGGTGATGCGGTACCGAGCACACTGTACCTGTAATTTGCTTTACCGCATGCCTGTCCCATGTATGGAAAGGCCTCAATATTTTTAATCAGCTCATCAATCTTTTGCAGATACCGAGCAGCTGTACCAAGGTCACCCGTAAAAAGAGCTTTCTGTAAGGCACGCAGTTCAACCTGATGTTCGACTTCTTTATTACGGTAGCGCCACTTTGCTGCCAAGTCGTACTCCTCCATCATCAGCGTCAGTATCTAATATTTTGTTTAGCTCGTTAAATTCTCGCTGTACGCGCTGTAGCTGCTCACCGAGAGGGGTTCTTTCTGTGGGTTGGGTTTTTGTCCCGCTCTGCCAATAGGCAATGAGGTCTAGGTAGTGGTCCAATGTGATCACCACCTTGATGTCATGCGCTCTGTGAAGAATCCGTAGGGGTTTATCTCGGCTCACATCAGCAAACAGCCTATTGGCATCTTTTTTTAGGTCGGTAACTGTAACCGTTTTGAATTCCATATATTTCTCCGGACGGATGGATGCAATGATGCATCGAAGTATCTTTAACAGTACTCTTATCGGTGTCTTTACGCAATTGCTTTAGTGGTCTTCGAATTTTCAAAAAACATCCCATGAATACTGCTACTTTAGGCTCAACACTTACTGCTTCAATACATCGGCCTACCGTCCTTGTTTGTAATCCTTTGTCTCATAGCGTCTAGTGCTTCCTTAAGTGGCTGTGAGAACTTCATTTTGTCCTCAAGGTGGGGCGCCAAGTCCTTGATGGCAGCAACATTCAGACGACCTCGTGCTCTGGAGTAGGATGCCGTGTTGAGCGAGGGCGACCGCTTGGAATTGAGTGTATTTGCCAAACAGACCTCTGTGACGGCTTCTTGGCATGATCCAGCCCGACCAACAACTTGAGACAAAAAGGCCCGAAGCGTCACGTCAGGGGGGTAAATACGCCTTCGCTTCCCGGGCGAACTGGTTACAAATCGAGCAAACTCCTCAGCACCAATTAAATATCCAAAGGGCAGCAGAGCGGGTGACATAATGGGACCTCGATTAGTTGATGAATTGCAATATAGGATGATAGGCTTACTTGCCTAAAAACTATAGTTTTTAGGCAGGTGAGATTTAGAAAATTTAATGCAGTAAAAGCCGCGGCGCTCGCCGCTAATTTTTAATAGGTTTTTGGGCAGGGGGTAAACATGCGAGCTGCATGCTATGCAAGAGTCTCAACATCAGATCAAAAGACACTTTCAGCTCAGATAACGGCTATGAAATCCTATGCTCGTAAGAGAAAGTGGCAACTTGTTTCAGTAGTAGAAGAAGTCGGATCAGGAAGAGCTCACCGACAGAAGCGACAAGATCTTATCAGCGCCGCAATTCGACGGGAAATTGATGCCATCATTGTCTGGAAGCTTGATCGCTGGGGCCGGTCCATTGTGGATTTAGTTTCATCATTGCAAACCCTAACAGAAGTAGGTGTTGGTTTTGTTTCCATTACTGAAGCACTTGACTTCACAACCCCATCAGGTCGGGCATTCGCTGGCATGCTCAGCGTTTTTGCTGAATTCGAGCGGGATCTTCTTTCCGAAAGAATTAGAGCTGGGATTGCTGAAGCGCGTAAAAAAGGCCGACCACATGGCCGACCACTGACAGCCGGTATGCATGCCGATAAGGTTAAGACTCTTCATAAACGAGGAGTAAGCCAATCAGAGATTGCACGGCGCCTTCAAATCGGTCGAACCTCCGTCAAGAGGTTGATAGATGCATAAAAACTACATTTTGATGACGCTATCTTAGTAGTTTGCGTCACTAAGCCAGCAGTATTCAACATCCCAATTTTGAACGCCAAAAATACCCTCTGGGAACCGCGTCGTGGCTATGCGATTTCTATCGGGGATTTTTGAACCAAGACGGCACGCCATGCAATTCACCCATCGCCTCTAACAGCCCAACTTAGCTCAAAGTAATCCCGTTTACTTAGGGTCTACCAATCCATCTGCCTCAAGCCCCGGGCAAAACTTGCCGACCCGTAAGTCATGCGGAGGCACTGACAATGGCGATCATAATGAGGCTTGTAGCCATCATACTGGGACTTAGCACCAGTGGTTGCTCCTATTTATTCCTCCGCTCACCGAGTGATCCCGTGCTGAGTGGAGGCTCTGACCCTTGCTACAACATAAGTAAGGAGAACGCGCAGCATCCGGTGACGATTTGTGAACGCGAGCGCTACTACTCCGTGCAGGTCATCGGCAAAATTTACAAATTCAACAAAACTGAATTCCATGCGCGGTTCTACGACCACTTGCGTAATTTTCTCTACCGCAGTGCAGCCCCACAAAAACTGACCCGCGGCATGACTGTCGATATTTGGCTCGCAGCCCCTGTGTTTGCACCAGATGATGCCGCGTGGGTGGCAGTGGTAGCCACGGATGAGGGCTATTTGGCTTTTAGGTTGCCGCTCCTTCTCGATCATTGGACCATGAGCAGTGCGAATGCCGTCTGGTTGGGATCGAACGACCACCCGACTTTGCGAGCCATTAGAACTGACCAGGTCATCGTTACGCCTCAGCCAGGGATCACTCCGGCTGAAGCTTTACGCTTTATCGAAGACTCGGGTGTTGGGGCCAAACTAGACGTTCTAGGGCGCCCGATTGTGCAACGCGCGATTGGCGATGGTAGCATGATAAGGCTGGATACTTTGGCCTTAGGCGCACCGCAAGTAGCACGTGCCATCAGCCGCAGCGTTGATGCCAGAAAGCATCTCATGGCCATCAATTACGCCGTGGCCGGTGGCAGAGATAGTTACCAAGCCAAGGTGTTTCGCTTTACGTTACCCTAGTGCGATCAGGCGTGAGTCAGGGAACACACGCAAGTTCTAACCATAACCAGAGCATCAATTTACGTATGGTACATTTTCCTACTTCCGTTATAAAGCGAACCGCTGAGCTGACATGCCTCATCATCCTTAGCGGATGCGCCGACGTACTCAGCGCGACGACGGTCACCACTAAACTCAACATTGCTATGACCGGTAATGCAGCAGTGCCAGAGGGTGCCGTGGGCACACAAGACCCCATATTTCAACTCTACACCCTAAAGTCCGTAGTCTTAACCAAATCAGATGGGACCACGGTCACTGGATACGACGGTGAACCTATCGATTTGCGCATTATTAGTCGCCCGCAGATCATTACTACGTACGACATGGCTACTGATGCTGGCGTTGTTTATTCTAGTATCGCCGTGACCTTTGACTCCGCTGTCACAGGTGCTGGGCGTTATCAGGATGACCTTGCGATCACCTTGGACAATCCCGTTTTGACCTATGACCAACCATTTACCGTGGCCAAAGCGCAGGACCGACGCCTTGATATTTGGGTCAATTGGCAAAATACCGTGAGTGAATCTGAGGTGGACCAGACCAACTCCATCCAGGCGCCTAGTTTCACGCTGACTTTGACCCCGAACTAAGACCTCTCAAGCGGAGTAAGCCACATCAGGCGATCGCTCAGTGGAGGTGGCGTCATGGAAAAACCGTCGTAGGACAGCCTCTGGCCAGCGCGTGGGTTTGCCGCGCTGGATATCGATACAGGCGACGGTGAGTAGGCAGCTTGCCAGTAGTTTGCCGTCAGGGTCGTGCATAGCACAAGCGACGACGGCCGTGGAGCCACCGTGGCTCACAATATGCGATTCGATCGTAAATTCTGTGTCCAAGAAAACTGGACTTTTGAAGTCGACACTGAAATTGGCGCAGAAAATCGCGATACCCATGTCGGCCAACGCCTGTGCATTGAGACCACAGTGTTGGGCCATACCCTGGAACCTGTGCTCGATAAAGTATGCCGCATAGTGCACCATGCTCAAATGACCGTAGGGATCGATCTCGAAAAATCGTGGTTTGTGCTGGGAGCGAAACACTATGGGTCGCAAGTAGTTCTGCATATAGGTCCCTGAGTGAGCCGGGTAGGGGCGCTGCCCGTGTCTTAAAAACGGCTATTCATTAGGATTTTTATGCAAGGCTTAGGCCGCGCCCCGAGGGGCGGCAAGCCTCAATAACTATTCGTAATTTTTTTCTTGCTCCTGCATATTGGTTAGACGCTGTCAGGGCTTTAGCCGCCGAGGCAGCGTTCCAAACCCATTTATTGGACAGGATTCGCAACCTTATGACCGATAAAAGTTCCAACTTCTTCGTCCGGCTGTGGTTTGGTTTTTGGCGCCTACTGCGCAACTACCTCGTGTTTGTCGGGATTATGACTACGGTCCTGCTGTTCACCGTGGGCGTAGCACTCAAGCGCGGCAGTAGTATGGAACTCGATTTACCCAAGGTGAGCTTGTCCAAAGATAAGCCGTCGGTACTTTGGCTGGAGCTTAGTGGCCGCGTGACTGAGGTGGAGCCGAGCTTCTCCGAGTTAGTGATGAGTCGGCTCCTAGGTGGTGAGGATGAGATCTATCTCCCGACCATTCGCAAGGCGCTCACCAAAGCTGCCAAGGATGATCGCATCAAGGAATTTGCCATCAACATCATGCCAGTCAGGGCTACACCTGCGGAGTATGCGGCGCTTAGGAAGGCGATCGCCCAGTTTCGGGAGACAAGTGGTAAACCGGTTCAAGTCTACCTGGCTGACGTCAGCGATTGGACTTATTACGTGGCGTCGGCAGGGACTAAAATTACTTTGAACCCTGCCGGAGAGCTGTCGCTCCCGGGACCCACCTTTCAGCTTGTCTACTTTGGCGACGCACTCAAGAAACTTGGGCTATCGTTTGAGGTGGTGCGGGCCGGCAAGTACAAGTCCGCCTTCGAGCCCTTTGTCCAGAACACGCCGAGTGAACCCACACTCGAGGAATATAACAGCATGCAATCGAGCTTGCTTGACCACATCGTTGCTGCTGTCGTCGCTGGGCGTGGTAAGGATGAGTCCACAGTCCGCGGTTGGTTTAAAAAGTCGCTCTTCACGCCCGAGGAGGCGCGGCAGGCTGGTATCGTCGATGTGCTGGGCTACTTGCCTAGCAACGAGCAACAGGTGGAGGATGAAGACAAACTGCATCTTGAGGACTACCTAGCAGCCACCAAACGAGATCCTGAACAAAAGGAGGTGGTCAGCGATAAGGGCGGGATCGCGCTCATCAACGCCACTGGCGAGATCCATATGAGCGCAGAGTCCTCGGGTCCTACTGGTAGCGACTCGGGCATCAATCCCAAGGATATGCGCAAAGAGCTACTCTGGGCGCAAAATGATAAAGACGTCAAAGCGATCGTGCTGCGCATTTCCAGTCCCGGTGGATCAGCTACGGCGTCTGACATGATATGGAACGACATCAATGCCTTGGCAGCTACCAAGCCGGTCATAGTGTCAATGGGGGCCTATGCGGCGTCAGGCGGTTACTACATCGCTGCACCGGCCAGCCGCATCTATGCCGAACCGACGACGATCACGGGATCGATCGGTGTCATCGGCATGCTACCGAGCGCTGAGGCCTTTGGCGACAAATGGGGGGTTAACTTCCACATGGTGAGCTCTAGTGATCGCAAGCAGCTCCTCGACCTCGGCAGCAAGGCAAGTGCCGAGGATAAGGCCTTACTCGACAGAAACATCGCGTACGTGTACCGGACCTTCACACGCAAGGTAGCTGAGGGCCGCAAGATCCCAGTCGAGAAGGTGGAGGCCATTGCCCAGGGCCGCGTTTACACCGGACTGCAGGCTAAGGAAATTGGCCTCGTCGATGAGATCGGCGGTCTCGACGTGGCGTTGGCTAAGGCTAAGGAGCTTGCCGGTTTTGATGCCAACAAACTTTACCCCGTGCTGCAGTATGAGGGTGACAGCTTCAGTCTATCGCAGTGCCTACGCGGCCCCGGCCGTATGGCGGAGTGTCTGCGACGCTCCGGCAGCAAGCTGACGGCACCTGTGACCAGGATGATGATCAGTGAATCCGGACCTGAGGCTATCGCGAACAAGGTGGCGCGTTGGGCCACCGAGCCGGGAGCCGGTCGGGCTGACCGAGCGTTGACCCTGTGGACGGGTTATCTCAGTCTTGTTTGGCAGTAGCATTAACTGTCGTCGGTTTTTGTTTAAATACCGTATCGAAATCGAGACCAGTAAGCGCTTTGATGCCTACGACGAGGCGCCAAAGCGCAACCATGGTGATCACCATGCAAGGAAGGACGATGGCAGGGTAGCTTATGGCCGTCATGCGTCCTAGCTCTTGATTAAACTCTACCGACCCTGCTGGGCTCTTGATGATCAGCGTGGACAGCGTGTAATTGAGCGCAGCGCTCAGGAGGAACGACGCTGCCAGTAGAAATGTGGTCGAGGTGAGTAATTTTTCAAACTGCTCCGTATTGCCGCGTGTCGCCAGCTCCTGGTCGACCAGGGCAACGTCCATCACCTTGTCGTTATAAAGCAGCGTGCGCACAAAGGGCGTCTTGGTTTTGAGCGAGGCCAGAACGGCGATGCCCATGAGCGACGGAATGGTTGCCTCTTTCACGGCAAACCATTTGGCATCCAGATGCATGAGACCAAAGCCACCAGTGGCCAGTATACTGATGAACCCAAGGATCGAAATGGGGTTGGCCTTGCGACGCAGGTAGAAGTCGTAGAGGCCAAAACCTGTGGGGAAGATAAGGCCTGCCACGAGCGCGCCCATGGGTCCAAGGCGTTCAGGCGCGCTCAGCTTGAACAAAATGACCGCTGGTAACACGATGTTGAAGATGAGTCCGTTGAGTGGGCTTTCGGTGAAGTGCGGCTTCTGTGACTTTGCTTCGGTCAAGGTCGCGGCTCCTCTGCTACAGATGATTGACGTAACGGGTATCGGGGGATAAAAGATGGGTTCGTTTTTTATCCCATGATCTGACCAGGAGGATACCCCGGTGGCCATCAAGAAAGCCAGTGATTATAAAGTCGTTAAGCGTCGTAACGGTCGTTTTGCAGTGCGCAAGCGTGGCGGTGGCCTGATCAACGGTGAGGAGAAAACTAAGGCTCTCCAGGCAGCAGGTAAGGTCAAAGTTCTCAAGCCTAAGGCCAAAGAAGCCGCTGCCGAAGCCTAAGCAGCCTCTTTGAGACTAGCTCATGTCCGTCCAACTTGGCGGATACTGTGAGCTTTCTAGCTAGGGCCATGGTACAACCTTCCACTGGAGGTTGCCCGTGGCCAAAGCCCTCATCATAACCGAAAAACCTAGTGTTGCCCGCGACATCGTCGAGGCTCTCGGTGGCTTCACGGCCAAATCGGGTGGGGCTTACTGGGAGAGCGATCGCTACATTTGTAGCTTTGCTGTCGGTCACATCTTCAGCCTGCTCGAGCCAGAGGAGATCGATCGCGCCTACCGCAGCTGGAACATCGCGCTGCTGCCGATTATTCCCAAGGCCTTTCAATTGAAGCCCGTCCCTGGGCATGAGCAGCGGATTAAAATACTGCGTTCCCTCATCGAGCGGGCCGACGTCAACTGCCTCATCAATGCCTGTGACGCCGCTCGTGAGGGGGAACTCATCTTTCGCGAGATTGTCGACTTTGTCGGCGCCAAGCAGTGGGTCAGGCGCCTTTGGCTGCAATCGATGACGACCGAGGCGATCCGCGCCGGCTTTCAGTCGCTGCGGGACGGGACTGACCTCGATGGTCTCGGTGCAGCCGCTGCCTGCCGTGCCCGCAGTGATTGGTTGATAGGCATGAATGCTACGCGCGCCTTCAGCCAGCGCTTGCGCACGCGCAGCGAGCGGGTGCCGTGGTCGGTGGGTAGGGTGCAGACTCCGACGCTGGCTCTTTTGGTCGACCGGGAGCTCCAGATCCTAGGTCATCGACCTAGGCCCTATTGGCGCCTCACCGTGACATTTGATGCTGGCGATCACAGCTACGAGGGCACTTGGTTTAACCCTCAGTTTCGCGCCAGCGAGACGCAGCCTGAGCTGCGCGATGATCGCCTATTTGATGAGTCCAAGGCTCAAGCGATTGCAGCCAGCCTTGATGGGGCCACGGGGGTCGCCAACGAGACTAGAGATGAGAGCTTGAGGCATGCGCCCTATCTCTTCCATCTGACCGGGCTGCAGAAGTATATGGCGCAACGTTACAAGTGGACCTCTAAGAGGACACTCGAGGCGGCGCAGCGCTGCTACGAGAGTCATAAGGTCATTACTTATCCACGGACGAGTTCACAATGTTTGCCGAGCGACTACAGAGCTGAAGTAGATAGGTTGGTTAAGGCCCTGGCCGGACACGACACCTACGGTGATGCTGCGGCCACTATTCTGAGGAACGGCCGCTGCAATGACAAGCGTACGTTTAACGATGCTGGAGTCAGCGACCACTTTGCCATCATCCCAACGGGTAAGCTCAAGGGCTTGAGCGGCGACGATGCCAAGCTTTTTGATGCAGTGGTGCGGCGGTTTCTTGCGACCTTCCACCCGCCTGCGGTCTACGACCGCGTCAAGCGTATTACCGTGAGTGGTGGGCACCATTTTAAGACGGGGCCTCTGGAAGCTCTGCGCGTACTGGGATGGCTCAGTGTTTACGATAGACAGACCGAGGACGGTACGGCGAAAGAGCTTCCGCCGCTCAAGCACAAGGATGCCAACGTCCAGATTACTAACCGTAACCTGAAGGCTGAAGTTACTAAGCCACCATCTCGCATCAACGAGGCCGGACTACTGAGCCTTATGGAACATGCGGGGCGACAGATAGATAACGAAGAACTACAGGCAGCGCTCAACAGTGCCGAGGGACTAGGTACTGCCGCCACACGGGCCGACATCATCCAGAATCTCAAGATCAAAGAATACGTCGATGAGACACTGCGACCGACGTTTAAAGGCATTCATCTTATTCTGACGCTGCAGCGACTCAACGTCGTGCGGCTGACGTCGCCCGAGCTCACGGCTAGGTTAGAGTTAGAGCTGGCCGAGGTGGAATCTGGTAAGAGGCCCGAGCAAACATTCATGACAGAGATCAGCCGCTATACGACTGAGGTTGTCAATGCGGCCAAGAAGCTAGATTGGCAACAACTCTACCCGGACGATAACCCGCTTGGCGACTGTCCGGTCTGTGCCGCAAGTGACGCGGAGTTTGCGCTCGGCGTGCCTAAAGTTTTTGAACGGGGTCTTTACTACGCCTGCGCCACAGTGACTGCTCCCAACACTGGTTGTGGCTTTCGTATGTGGAAGGAGATCTCAGGGCGCTATCTAGACCGCAGCAATGCCACGACTTTGGTTGAGGATGGCGCGACGGGCGAACTCGAGGGCTTCAAGACCAAGTCTAAACAAGACTACAAAGCGCAGCTTGTAATCCGCACGGGCAAGGTCGTGGTGCGCAGCCAGGACGGCGAAGCTGCGGCCGACAGTGATCCGTTTGTTAGCTCTGATTCTCATGGAGCCATGGGTAGAGGTCCAAAGGGTAGGGGAGCAGGGACTCGGTTTGGTAGTAAGTCTGGGCGTCAAGGCGCCTCTAAGGCGCCTAGTGACGGACCACCGGTTGAGCGGGTCGTTGTCGCCGCCTGTCCCGTGCACCCTGAAGGCTGCCAGGTGGTAGAGACACGGGGCGCCTATGTTTGTATGACGCGCCTTGCTGCCTTTGCCAGGGGTGAACAAAATCCAAGTGGCTTGATGATACCCAGGATCCTGTGTAAGAGAGAACTGACTCAGGCCGAGGTAAAGGCTCTGATCGCGACGCGTATCACCGACGAGCTTCAAGGTTTTACATCCAAGTTTGGGCGTCCATTTAACGCCCGACTTCAACTCACGCCCGAGGGCGGTATTGCCTTCGTCTTTGCGGAAAGGGCGACTGACAGTTATGAGCGAAAATCTCAGCCAAACAAATTTAAACGACAACGCTTCAAATCCCGAGGGAGCCGCAGCGCCCGCGAACAATAAGACCTCCAAACTAAAGCGTGGCCTGGTGCTCGTAGTGCTATTGCTCCTACCATTCTTAGGTCTGGCTTTGGTCTGGAAGGACCGGTGTAAACGTGGTGAGCTTCAGGCGGTAGCGAGCCCGACGGGTGAGTTTATGGCCCAACAATTCAAAGTCGACTGCGGCACAAGTATGGCGGTCGCCACCGAGGTGCGCCTCTACAAAGTGAAGGACGGTAAGTTGGGGGATAACTCGACGGTATTAGTCCTGCCGTCAGAGGAACTACTCGACATCCAGTGGGTCGACGCCCAGACCTTGACCATCCAACTGCCTGGACGGCAGTCGCAGGTGGTTAGGTATCGCCGCGAGTGGTCCGGAGTGAACGTCGGGCTGATTGGCGACGTAGTCAGCTCGGTGCCCAAGGATCTTGAGAGCATGTTTAACTAAACGTTCCTATCAAAAAGGGCCCTGACGGGCCCTTTCTCATGTCTCACCATGTCTCAGCCAGTTTCCGAGCGCTTTGACGTCTCAGCGCTTCAGCTTGGCGTAGCGGATCCGCTTCGGCGTGTCAGCCTCACGGCCCAGGCGCTCGCGGCGATTACGTTCGTAGTCGGAGTAACCACCTTCAAATAGAACCAGTTTACTGTCCCCCTCGAAGGCTAGGATGTGAGTGGCGATCCGGTCGAGGAACCACCTATCGTGACTAATCACCACGGCACAACCCGGGAAGTCGATGAGGGCTTCTTCGAGAGCGCGCAAGGTGTTGACGTCGAGGTCGTTGGTAGGTTCGTCAAGCAGGATGACGTTGGCTTCTTCTTTAATGAGCAGGGCCAGCTGCACCCGGTTGCGCTCCCCACCGGAGAGTTCTGACACTGACTTTTGCTGATCCGGGCCGGAAAAGTTAAAGCGCCCGACAAAAGTCCGGGCATTCACCTCGCGCTTGCCGAGCTTCATAACCTCGTTGCCACCCGAGAGTACGTCGTAGACGCTCTTTTTCGGATCCAGAACGAGGCGCGACTGTTCCATGTAGCCAAGCTTAACCGTCTCACCTAGGACCACTTTGCCGTTATTCGGCTCTTCCTGACCACTGATCATGCGGAAAAGCGTAGTCTTACCGGCGCCGTTGGGTCCGATGATGCCGACGATGCCGCCGCGCGGCAGATCGAAGTTAAGGCCCTCATAGAGCAGCTTGTCGTCGTAGGCTTTGGCAACGTTCTCAAAGCGGATGACCACATCACCAAGCCTTGGGCCTGGCGGGATGAAGAGGCGTAGATCGTCCTGCGTCCGCTCTTGCTCCTCAGCTGCCAAGTTTTCATAGGCCGTGATCCGCGCCTTGCTCTTGGCCTGACGGGCTTTGGGGCTCATACGAATCCACTCGAGCTCGCGCTCGAGAGTCTTGCGACGCTTGTCCTCGGCCTTCTCTTCGTTGGCGAGGCGTTTTTGTTTCTGCTCCAGCCACGAAGAGTAATTGCCCTTCCACGGGATGCCGTGGCCACGATCGAGCTCAAGAATCCAACCCGCGACGTTATCAAGGAAGTAGCGGTCGTGAGTGACGGCGATGACGGTACCTTTATACTCTTGCAGATGTTTCTCAAGCCACTGCACACTCTCGGCGTCCAAGTGGTTAGTCGGTTCGTCCAAGAGTAGGATGTCAGGCTCTTTGAGAAGGAGTCTAGTCAGGGCCACCCGACGACGCTCGCCACCGGAGAGTTCTTTAACGCATTGGTCGGGTGGAGGACACCGCAGCGCGTCCATGGCGAAGTTGAGTTTGTCGTCGAGATTCCAGGCGTCCATGGCGTCAAGCTTGTCTTGGACCTCGGCCTGCCGAGTGATCAGCTTGTCCATGTCGTCTGGATCAAGGTTCTCATCACCTAGTTTATTATTGATGTCCTCGAATTCTTGCAGGAGGGCCACAACCTCGCCGCAACCTTCCTGGACAATTTCTTTGACGGTCTTCGTGTCGTCCAGTTGCGGTTCTTGGGGGAGAAAGCCTACCTTGTAGCCCTCGGTCAGATGCGCTTCGCCGGCAAACTCTTTATCCACTCCAGCCATGATTCTGAGGAGGGTAGACTTACCGGCGCCGTTGAGACCGAGGACGCCGATCTTGGCCCCATAAAAGTAGGATAACGAGATGTCCCGTAGCACCTGCTTACCGGTCGAACGGTGGGTCTTGGCTACGCGGACCATGGAGTAAATGATTTTCTGTCCAGCATCACTCATTACAGATGATTCCTTTAGGTAATCTCGAGGCTTGAGCCCGGCAGTATAGTGGAACTCGCGGGTTTGATGGAAGGTTATTAATTAACCAGATGATTTTGTTGCATATATTGATTTAAGGCTGTTGACGCAGCTGCGCTTCGATAGCGGCAGCATCCTCCGTGCGCCCCAGGTAACTGTGAACCGCTTTAAGGCGCAGCAGCGCCTGCAGACGGTCCTGGGGCCGATCTGCGGACGCAAGAGCCTGCTGGTAGCAGGTGAGGGCAGTGTTCAAATTGAAGAGTGTGGGCCATTTACTCTCGCCGTGTAAATCGCCTAAGTTTAGCCAAAGTGCCCCCCGCGGTGCTGTCGGTTCTGGCGGCAGATCCAGAGCGTAGCGTAGCGTGGCGGTAGCCTCGACGACTTGTCCCCTATCGCGCAGATGCATCGCTAAATTGTTCAAAACGAGGGCACTACGTGGATTGCGGTTGGCCGCCATCTTCCAAAAAGTCTCGTCGTTTTGCCACATGCGACTTTGGTGCTCGCTGCATAGCGCAAATGCCAAAGCCACAGCTAGGAGCAAAGCAAGTTGCGCGGTCCGGGGCCAACGCAGTTTTTGGGCCACCAAGTTGAGCATGTGACCGACAGAGCAGCTGAGTCCGATTATGGGTAGGTACATGTAACGATCGTTGACAAAATTGGCGCGCGGAAAGAGCGGGAGCACAGGGACGAGAAAGATTAGGTACAGCAATAAGCTCGTCCATTGCAGCGAGCTACGCGTCCACGCTGCCAATGCACCCCAAAGGCTCAGCAAAGCCAAGCCCGCAAAAGCGAGCAGGGTGGCATGAGGAAACCTGTCATAGGTGGCATAGAAAGGAGACAGCTCCAGCGGCCAGAAAAAAGCCTTCAGGTAGTGGCCTATCGCTGTCAGCGATGCCGCGATGGCAGTGAGCAGGCGTGCGGGAGAGAAGATAGCCGATGACTCAATCCCAACATGCGCTGCTAGGGCGTACATTCTTAGGCCGCCAAAGGCGCATGCTAACGTGATTGGGATTAGTTGACAGAGCTTACGTTTACCTAAGTGTTGACGGCAGATAAGCCACTCAAAGACGACGAGGCCAAACGGTAGTAGCAGGGTCGTTGCTTTGCAGAGCAGGGAACAAAGGAAAGCCGCACAGTAACCGATAAAGTACATGGTCCTCCGCGGCTCCGTCAGCAAAGTAAATCGCTGGTAGCACCAGAGCGCAAGTAATAAACCTGTGCCGTTAAGTAAGCTTTTGCGATCACTCAGCCAAAGTACCGGCTCAACCTGCAAAGGGTGGACGGCAAAACAAAGTACAACGAAAAGTGACGTGAACGCGGGCAAATTTATTAAGTTTAGTAAACGCAGCAACAGCAGTACGTTCAAAAGATGGATCAGTACGTTGTCGATGTGGATCAGGCCCGGACTAAATCTGAAAATTTCTTGTTCTAGCCAGAAACTCGTCAAGGGTATGGGGATGTAATCGCCCTCGACGAACTGGCCCCAGATCCGGACTAATGGCTCCGTCCCCGATGATCCCTGACTACTAACAAAGGCGAGAAAGCGGTCATCATCCCAATGCAGGGCTTGGCTTAGCCCTGCACGCCAGAAGCACATGGCTGTTAGGGCAAGAAGGACTAAAGTCAAAGGTCTGGACAGGCGTGATTCCGTGGCTTGCACCATGGACGAGGAACTCCTCAAGCTAGGGACTCTCCCTTCCATATTAGCCCGTGGACCAAATACTTGCTAAAATCACAGGTAAATGATTTGCATCAAACCGTAAATCTAAAGTCCTCGGGGGCACTTTTGAAAAACCCAAAGACGCGGCGTCAGTTTGTATCAACCACTGTCGGTTTAGGTGCTTTCGCCACGATTGCTTGTAAGACTCTTCCCGGAGGGTCTAAGCAAAAATCCAGCTCTGCCTATGGAGAGGGATCGGCAGCAGCGGCTGGGGTTAGGGTTCGCAATAATCTGAACTCTCCCGCTGGAGCTAAGGATCTGGAGTCGTACCGGGCGGCAGTCCGCATTATGCGTAAGAACGGCAGTTGGCAAGCCTGGGCCAAGCTCCATGAGGCTTACTGTCCCCATGGTAACTGGTTCTTTCTCCCGTGGCACCGTTGGTATCTATTCCACTTTGAGGAGGCCTGCCGTGACGCTCTGCGACAGGGTGGGCTAAGCGACGACTTTGCGCTACCCTACTGGGTTTGGCACGAGGGTAGTGCTGGAATACCAGCGCCATTTTGGGGTGTTGATAATCCCCTGGCCGATCCCAGTCGTTATTTTCCGCCGCAAGGAAAGTTGCCACCAGAATCTTGCAGTGCGGAGGTCATTGGCAGCATCCTGCAGGTGAAGGACTTCAACTCATTCGCCAGTGGACCATCGCCCGATCAGCGTGGCTTCAGCACCATAGGTCAGCTTGAGGGTACGCCGCATAACACAGTGCATTCTCAAATCGGTGGCAATATGGGGACCTTCACGTCTCCCCTGGATCCCATCTTTTGGGTGCACCATGCCAATGTCGATAGACTGTGGGCCGAATGGGCGCTCAAACACCCTCTGAGTAGCCTTCCTAGTGTTCCTGATCAGTCATCATACGCACAGCAGGATCCCCGCAGTAAGCTGATGCCGGAGTTTTGGCTCAACTTTAAACTCACGGGATTTATGGATCCCAAGGGCGCCCCCCTGACGGGAACACCCAGTGGAACCCTGGACACCCTTAAGATGCCCAAGCCCTATACTTACGATACGGTGAGCGATAAATTGCAAGCAGCCAAACTTGCTTTGGCTGACACGCCTAAACCACAGTCGCGGCGCGAAACATTTAAGGTATCGTCTGTAAGTCTACGCGCCGTCACTGCTGTAGACGCGAGCAATATGCTGATCAAGGCCAGCGTCGCCTACAACGACAAGATGAAGCCTTACATGAAGAAGTTCTTGGCCGGAGGTAGCGACAAGTGCAGCCTCGTGCTCACGATCATGAGTATTCCAGTGCCGCAGGATCAGGATCGACAGAAGACTTTACTTAAGTTTTTTGCCAATCATCCAAGCGTCACAAAGTCGACATCGCACTTAGATCCTCACTTCCTCGCTACGCTTGGATTCTTCTCCCATCCAAGTCATGCGGGTCACGCCAGTGCATCAAGCGTAGACTTCACTATCGACTTAACGTCGATCATCCCCAAACTTGTGAGTCGCGGCATTGACCTGGATGAAAAGCTGGATCTAAGCGTCATTGTGGTCGATCCGAGTTTAGGTGGGCTGCCGGCCGTCGAGTACTTTAGGCCGATCAATTTACGCCTCACCTACACCGAATGGACTTAAGTTTGCGACTATGGCTTTGGCCAGGGACCGACGACGTACTCAATCGCCACTTTTTCGGCCTTGGCCAGGCTTTCGATTTGGACTAGGCCAGTCCTCAGCCGACTTAACCAGTCCTGTGCTGTTTCTTGATGAAACCCGATGGAGAGATAGACGTCGCGGTTTGGGTCTTGCCTGAGGAGGGCAATCTGCTTGGCAAAAGCCGTCTTCATCTGGGACGCCGTCATGTAATCGGCGAGGCAACCGTTATTGGGCAGCTCCCATAGCGCCCCGCCGCGATGCGTTTCGTGGACATAGGGCTGAGACTCTGGGGCCGTATGAGGCCAAAGCTTGGCCACGAAGTTGACGAGGTTGTAAGCGCCCCACGCTTCTTGGAGATAGGGGGCGTGGGTCGCTGAAGAGTCGAGCGTAAATCCTTCGTCAGCCAGGGCCTCAAGTACAGCATTGTTAGCTTGCCACCCACCGGCGCGAAAGCTACGCGCCGTTGCGAACCCCTGGTCCTCCAGAATCGTCACACTGGTGCGAATAATTTTACGCAACTCTTGAACTTTGTAAGCCGTCAAGGCTACATCCATCCCGCAATCTTCGGCGCAAAGCTCAGGCTTCACATCTTCGTCCACAAAAGAGGGACCCAGCCTAAACGGCACACCAGCAGCCTCAACCAAACTGCGCCATGCATGGATGTGCAGCCCCTCCTCATCGCCGGGCCGCAGCACAGAGCGTATGGCGCGCGTGACGGAGGCCGCTTGGACGCCTGGCTTAGTGAAGTAAGCCGCGTTTAAAAAGTGTTGCAGCGGAACGTTGGGGAAGTGCTGACGAAACTGAGCCATCGCCCGCAGATTTTCCGGGCGCAGATCCTCACCTTCCCAGTCCACACTGACGACGATCTTGATTTTCCCTTGCGCGTAGCCCGACGAACTCGCACAAACAGCGAAAATCACGGTACTAAGTGAGATGACACGCCGCAACATGGCGGCAACCTCCTGGTTAGAGCGGTAGCCTTACAAGAAGTCGAGGCACAACTCAAGAACATTGCCAGTAAAAAAGCCGACTCAGCAGAGTCGGCTTTGTTTAGTGAGAGAGAAAAATTGTGAGCGCTTTTAGAAATGGAGATTAGCGCAATTCAAGACGGTAACTCGCACTACCAATCACGTAGTAAACAACGAGAGCTCTAGCCTCACTCACTGTGAATGGCGGATTACGTACGCTGTTCTTTTCATCCTTCTCGTTCCCGTTAAATACGCCAGTGATCTTGTTGTCCTCACCAATTTTGAGCGTGGTTTCGAAATCACCACCATTGGTTTTTGAGAACCCAGCCTTGAAGGTCGAAACTAGGCGTTTAAATCCAGACAGGTCGTCGATCTTGACGTAGTTGCTGCCGTTCCAACGATAAAGCTGCACCTCAACACCAGTGATGAGACCACCACTGGTCGTAAACTTAGCGCTCGCCACTGGTA
>VGTI01000040.1 GCA_016874735.1 Deltaproteobacteria bacterium | reverse complement strand
GTGCTGAAAAGCCTGAGCACCCAATGGCAATTGACCTATTGTGCGCTCAGATTTAGCGAATGCATTCACACTTGGCACGAAATTCGTGTAGGCGAACTTTTTCCCATACTCTGCCAGGACCACCCCGAGTGCCGCCTGCTTACGCTCCAGCCGATTTTCGAAGGCCATAGTCAATGCTTTATCCAATGTCGGTGGATTGCCAAGTTTAGGCAGACCGCCCCTTAGTTCAATTTTGGTCTCGGGGCGTACACCCAACACCTCACGCAACGCTGCGAAAGCCATATCGCTCCCAGCCTTAGCGCGAGCGAGTCCACTGCGTGCTTCAGATACCGCGAGCTGCAAGCGCAGACTGTCGGCATGATTGAGTCTACCGGCACGTTCCATGGCCTGCGCATCACTAGCCTGACTGCTGGCGACACGTACGGCGAATGCGGCAATCTCGAGCTGACGTTTCATTTCGAAAGCTTTGAGCCAAGTCTCACTAGCTTGGAACGCTACTTCAGATCGGGTTTGTTTCAACCTAAGATCTTTTAGATCCTCTTGCTTGCCCTCAAATTTGGCTTTAGTCACGAGTGCTACAGCTCCTGTGATCGGCTGCACTACGGTGAGCGAAGCGCTCCGAGTCAGCTCGGGACGAATCGTGATGGACTGTGGTCCAAAGGATGCCTTTACTGGCTCTCGCAAATGGACCTCGTTGTATTCGCCCTTAACTCGCGGTCCAACCTCAGCCCACGACCCACGTCGCTTTTCCACTTGAGCATTGCGCTCCGCCTCGGATTGTCTAATCCGGAACGATCTGCCGATCGCTAGCTGCGTTGCGTCCTGCAGACTCACAGACACCGTGTTGGCTTGATCACCAGGTACTTCTGCCGCCTTCGCTGATAAGGACCCAACGAAAAGCACTCCAAGAAACATTGTGACTTGAACATTCATGGATCGCTACCCTCGCTCTCGACTAAAGGATCTCTGATTAAATTAAACCAATGTTCTGTTTGATCGCGTAGTGATGAAAAATTGCAGTACTTAGCAATTGCAGCCTCAGTCAAACCAATGCCCTTAAGCATGAAGAGTACAATCTGCTGCTGAAGCTGATCCTCGGTCACTGGGTACGCGACGACAGGATCTGGCGTCAGGCGGTACATCAGCACTGTGACGAGCAGGTGGTGACAAAACCAAAAGCGCATTTCATCCGCAAGGTCGTCGGGTACACCTTCAGCTGGAATATCACCAGCCTGTTTAGCGGCGATCACGCTGCGTTGCATCGTCGCGGCCATGCGCGACACCGCACGCTGTAGGTAAAGTCGTGCGAACTCACCGTCCTCAAGGACACTATGCATCATCAGCCGGGGAAAGATTTGATTACCACCACTGCCGCCCATGACGGCCTTGTCTATAACCATTTTAGTTTGGAAGTAGAGCAGCTCGACCAGAGTGGCCGTTGATGGTTCGAGTCCGGACAGCACGGTCTTGAGCTCCTCACGCGGCTGGCAGCAATGGTCCTGCACCGCACTATAGAGCTCCTCCTTACTCGGAAAGTGCTGGTAGAGCAGAGCCTCGGATACTCCGGCCGTGGTCGCCAATTGCCGCGTCGTAACCCCCCGAAAACCCACCTGAGCAAACAACGGCAAGGCCGCTTCAATCAGCTGCTGGCGGCGCTCGTTCGAGCTAACCCGACGTTTTCTTTTATTTTTATTGGATGCTTGCGACAAGCCATGCGACCTTCATTAAGTAAGTGAGTGCTTACTTACTAATTATAGATGGTTTGGGCAAGGCCTGTCCAACATGTTCAGGTAAACTCATCTCGCCAAAAAAATCTCCGTACCTCAGGCCCATCGACTGAGATACCATCAGGCGGAACACGCGAGACGATCCACACGAGGCTTGAACATGGCTACTAAATCAGTCCAAATCATCGGTGTACCCCTAGATTTAGGCGCGAACATGCGCGGCGCTAATATGGGGCCGTCGGCGATTCGGATTGCTGATCTCCATCAAAAGATCTCAGTCCTTGGCTACCAGCCCCACGATGTCGGGGACCTGCCGGTGCCTGTACGCGACACACTACCCGTGGCGGCAACGCAGGAACGTTTTCGTCATCAGATTGTCACGGCTTGCCGCGATCTGGAGCAAGAGGTTCACACAGCTCTTTCCGCCGATCGCATACCTATCGTACTCGGTGGCGATCATTCCATAGCGATCGGCACCATAGCAGGGGTCAGTCGCTACTTTCGTGAGAGGCAGCAGCATATCGGCCTGATTTGGATCGATGCCCATGCCGACTGTAATACTCCGGAGTCATCACCGTCGGGTAATATCCACGGTATGCCACTTTCCATCGCGCTCGGACATGGGCACCCAGATTTAGTCGCCATTGGAGGCCAAGGCCCTAAAGTTAGACCAGAAAATGTCGCCTTGATCGGCATTAGGACGCTCGACGGCGCGGAAAAAGACATCCTCCGCCGCAGTGGCATCCGTTACTTTACTATGCGCGAGATCGATGAACGTGGTATGCACGCGGTCATGAAGGATGCGGTAGCTGCCGCCACGCGCGGTACAGCCGCTATTCATCTTTCCTTCGACATCGACGGTATCGATCCTGCCTCGGCACCAGGCGTAAGTACGCCGGTAACTGGTGGGCTCAGCTACCGCGAAGCTCACCTGGCACTCGAGATGATTGCCGACACGGGGATGCTGAGGTCGATGGAGTTCGTAGAACTTAACCCGATGACGGACCACGCCCATAAAACTGCCCAGCTAACCGTCGAGCTGGTGCAATCAGCCCTCGGCAAAGCCATTGTCTAGCACGCAAAATAGTCAGCAAGAAGAAGCTCAGAATCCCCCCAAGATCTGTTACACCCGCCTCGTTGAGTCGGGCGGAGCGCGACGCGGTCGCCTTACGCTCGCCCATGGCACGGTCGAAACACCGATCTTCATGCCCGTCGGCACGGTCGGTGCCGTCAAAAGTTTGACGCCCGAGGATCTGAAAACCATCGGTGCCAGTATCATCCTCGGCAACACTTATCACCTCTACCTGCGCCCTGGGATGGAAGTGATCGAGGCTTTCGGAGGGCTGCACAAATTTATCGGCTGGGATCGACCGCTATTGACCGATAGTGGTGGCTTCCAAATTTTCAGTTTAGGCCAGCTGAACAAACTCGATGAAACGGGTGCTCATTTTCAGAGCCACTTAGACGGCTCTAAAATAGTTCTGACCCCCGAACTTGCCGTCAAAATTCAAGAGACCATTGGCAGCGATATTCACATGGTCCTCGATGAATGCACGCCCTATCCGGCGACGCGGCAACAAGCTGAAACCTCCATGCAACGCTCAATGCGCTGGGCGGCGCGCTGCCGCCGCGCCAAGACGCGTCCTGAGCTCTGCCAATTTGGAATCGTCCAGGGCGGCGTTTACCCTGATCTACGCCAGGCCAGCGCACGCGCACTCATGGACATAGGCTTCGAGGGCTACGCCATTGGTGGCCTTTCCGTTGGCGAGACTAAACATGAGATGGCTGACATGACGGCAGCCAGTACCGAGGTACTACCAAAGGATAAGCCGCGCTATCTCATGGGCGTTGGTACACCCCTAGATCTCGTCGAAGGCGTAAACCTAGGCGTCGACATGTTTGACTGTGTCATGCCCACGCGCAATGGTCGCAATGGCTCCCTCTTCACTTCGGAGGGTCGCGTCAACATCAAGAATCAACGCTACCGTTTTGACGCGGGTCCGCTTGATCCGGCTTGTCGTTGCTATACCTGCCAGACCTTTTCGCGCGCTTATTTAAGGCATCTTTTCATTGCTGGTGAACTCACCTGCCTGCGGCTGTTCACAATCCATAATCTTACTTATTACTTGGATTTGATGGCGCGGGTGCGCACTGCGATCGAGGCGGACAACTTCGCCTCGCTACTGAGCGCTGAGCGCGACCTTTGGCGCAGCAGTGTTAATGAGGCGAAATCGTCCGTCGAAAGTTGACTAGGTATCTTAAACAACGCGGCGAAGCTGTCTCACTGGTTCGACTGCTGGGGCGATGCTGCGTAGAGCTTTGGTGACGGCCGCTTGCTGAATGAAGGCACACATCGAGTATAGAAAGCCCATCGCTGTCGAAGCGCTCATGTGCTTATGTTTGCTACCAACGGTCACGACGGAAAGTACCATGGCCGCTTTGAGCGCCTTGAGATAAACGAGTTCGGGCAAATTGCCGCGGTATTCTGGTTTACCGGTCCTGATATAACCGACACCCTGCGTCGCGAGGCGTAGCATCACATCGATTTCTTGATCGGTTACCTGCGGATCCGTCCCCATCCCGGTGAAAGTCAAAAGTTCACCCAAGGTCCGATGACGGTGCGAGATCAAATCTAAAGTTGATTTCAGGTGCTCTGAAATCTTCACCTTTGAATTCAAACCAGAAATCATCCGCCCATTGAGGAATACTAAACGATCGACGAGGCGTTCCCGCATGTTGAAGCCCCAATCAGTGATGGACATCTCAAGTAAACTGTCCCAACCCAACTGAAAGTTAATGTCGTTGATGCCAGCGTCGATGAGCTGTCTGATCTCTAACATTCCTGGTTCACATTGGCCTTTAGTGTGAGACATGCTTGTGAGTCCTATCCTCAAGGGGGGTGTACCTGTTGTACGTATCGTCTACCCTCTACCTTGCAAAGGATGTTCCCACGTTAGACCGTCGTGAATTTAGTTAGTTAGGCAAGGACCGATGTCCAATCTATAGACATGACGCCCGTCTCTGACAAGTACTTGGACACACTATCAAACGTACGCCGAATCACCGCTGGCGATAATGATCTTGCCCTCTTGCTCGAGTTTGCGTGCGATCTGCACTATTTCGGACTGGAGGTTTTCGACATCCGTCAGTTTGACGGCCGACATGGCCTCCATATCCTCACGAAGCATTTTGGCGGCGCGTTCCGACATATTTTTAAAGACCAAGTCTCGCACCGACTCGGACGCCGTTTTGAGAGCGATCTTCCACTTATCATTATTGACGTTTTTAATAAGTTCTTGGATGCCCCGGTCGTCGATCTTGACCAAGTCATCGAACGTAAACATAAGTTTACGAATCTTCTCGGCCATATCCGGATCACGTTCCTCAAGCGAATCGAGAATCTGCTCCTCAGTCGCTTTATCTATAAGGTTTAGCATCTCAGCAATAGGTTCAACACCACCGATCTTCTGCGTGTGAATGGAACCCATGGCTTGGATCTCTTGCCGCAATACATCATCGATTTCATTAATGATCTCTGGCTGCACTGCATCTAGGCGTGCGATACGCATAAGGATCTCTGTGTGCAGAGTTTCAGGCAAAATCTTGAGCGTTTCGCCGCACTTTTTAGCCTCCAAGTGGGCAAGTATTAGGGCCATCGTCTGAGGGTGCTCGTTGCGGATAAAGTTGGCGAGCGTTCGTGGATCGATCAGTTCTAGTGAATCAAGGTTAGCAGCTGACCCAAGCGACAGCTGATCGATGAGCTCGTCGGCATCGCCGCCTTTGAAGGCATTACCGATGACTTTCTTGGTAAATTCGCTACCACCATAAAAGAACTTCTTATTCTGTTGTAGAATCTCGTAGAATTCCATCATCACTTCGTCGACGATATCCTGCTCCAGACGACCCAGCCGGCTCATGGCCGAGCCGATGCGCTTAATCTCAAACTCGTTCATATTCTTAAAGATCTCGGCAGACACATCTTCGCCAAAAGAAAGTAGCAGGATAGCTGCCTTCTGCGGTCCAGAGTATTTGGTCTGTGCCATGCCGAAATCTCCATTGAAACATCTCGAGGGGGCGTGAATCCGTCATCTTTTAGTCTACGGCGGAAACTTGACGCCCAAAAGATTGTCATTTTTTTGACACTTAGCGATCAGCGCTCCCGGCAGGTCATATGAGCTAAACAAAGGCTATTTGGGAAACAGCGGCGTAACACACTGGCTTGTGCCTCTTCCATCGTGGCTCCGTACCCATAGACACTCCCCCGCTTGATGTTGGCGACGCATACCCACCGGCTACGCTCCACGTTCGCATCGTCAGTAAAGTGGTGGTAATCTCCCAGATTTTCCTGATCTACCCGATATTCCTGACCTTCCTGACTCAGTGACGTACTAGCAAACGTGAGCCCTGCCAGGACCACTAGGGACTTTGAACCGTTGCACTTTGACATGATTGTCTCCTTGGTATGCGGGGATGTTTACCTACCCATAGTCTGTCAAAAATATTTACAACTGTAGCAGGCGCTGCGGGCAGTTTCCTAGCCTCAGTGTCGCGACTCTAGGAGGTTAGCTCTGAAAAGCCTCTGAGACAGCGTTGGTACGCAACTTGCTCAAGGAGTCATGCAATTGGCGGCCTCACCGTCAATAACCGAGTTCCCCGTTACCTGCTGATCCCTGCTGATCCCGTTGATGCCCCTACTGAGGTTACTTTTGATGCAGTCCCCGTCTCCGAATCGCATGCCGCGTCACACACAGCCGAAGTCGAGTTTACTATCCCCGATCGCAAAGCTATTTTTGGCATGCAGTCTCGGCTTTTTTGTTGGCGCTGTCACGGCTAGAGCCACACTCAAGACTAAACGCTCACACACACATCTACTAGCCAAACGCAAGGCGGCACCTAAGGCCATGGCGGAGGTCTCACTACAGGCCGATCGCGATCATACCGTTTTTTCTTCAAAGCTCAGCGAAGCCCCTGCATCGGCAAACTGCATGAACGTACCGATCCGTGAGCAGGGCCCGTTCACCGTATCCTATATGCACTGTAACGAGCAGGCTTTTGAGCGAGATGGTGAGGCCGTCGAGATCACCAAAAATTTCAAGGTACCGACTGAGCTCGCGCGTCGTTTCAATTTTTGGCGTCGGATTTACTCCGTGTGGAGTAAGGAACATTACGTACTCCATATCGCCGAGTATCCTGAGGTGATTCTGTCGGTTTACGACACATCGCGACTGACGGCACCACCCATAGCTAAAGATCGTCAAATCAAAAAATTTGTCAAATCTGAGCGTGAAAGCTTTAAGAAATTACTCCTGACGATGCACCAAAACCGCGACCACGAAGAGCGGTTCACGGCTGCGATGCAACGCATCGCCACGAATATGCGCCATATCACCGACCGTAGTAAGTACCTCGTCGCGGCGACTAATCTCCGCCTTCAGCGTGGCCAAAGAGATTTCATCGCCACCGGACTAGCCGTGGCGCCTAAATACCTGCCAAGCATCGAGGCTGAATTCGAGCGCCAGGGTGTTCCTGTTGAGATCACTAGATTGGCCTTTGTCGAATCCTCTTTCAACCTGAAGGCGCAGTCCAAGGTTGGGGCGTCTGGTGTCTATCAGATCATGCCGGCAACGGGTCACCAGTATCTGCGCATGCTCGATGGTATCGATGAGCGCAACGATCCTATCAAAGCTAGTCGCGCTGCCGCCAAGTTACTACGCCTCAACTACGATCTCACTGGTGCTTGGCCACTGGCAATCACCGCTTATAACCATGGCGTTGGCGGTATTAGACGCGCCACGCAAGCTGTGAACTCACGCGATATCGTCGAGCTCATAGACAGGTACGATGGCAATCAGTTTGGTTTTGCTTCAAAGAACTTTTACGCAAGTTTCCTCGGCGTGCTTGCCACGCTACAGCAAGCTGACCGCATTTTCCCAGAAGTAGAAAAAGTCGCTCCCCTCGCATTCACAGCTCTTAGGTTGACGAAACCTTTGAGCGTCAAAGAGATCTGTCACAAATATGCCGCATCGGTGCCAGCAGTAGCGCAGCTGAACCCAGACATAAGTCCGCGGATGATCCGCTCAGGTGGCAAGTTACCGACTGGCTACATCATTAAACTACCCGCCGGAGTCAATCTGGCTGGCCGAACCCTGGCAAGCAACGCCAACTGATAACTGCACCAAATTTATAGCGGCTATTGGTCAATCTTTCAGGATTGACCAATATTTTTTTGCCCTTGAAAGTTAAGGTCCCACCATGAATTACCGATTCCATGTATGAGGACCTTTCCACAGGGAACTTGGTATGGCGTTCAGTTGGCACAATTTCATACGAATCATATTGGTGGTGTACCTTGCCGCCGTGACACGTATTGGTATGGCGGTGCCAAGCCTTGCAACGACGACTGAGCTCACAACGCGCGCACCCTTGCGGATCGCACTGAGCAAGAAGAAATCGAAAAAACTGAAGCAAGCGGCAAAACGCTCGAGGAAACAGGCCAAAGCCAAAGCGACACAGGTCCCGCATCAAGATTCTCGGTGGCAGGCACCAGCTCGTTCTCCCGATTCAGGCGAAAAGGCGGCTTGGATTCCGAAACAGGGGGCAAAATCGACTGTCAAAGAGGGCGGCTCGAAGTCCAAGCGGGCCAAAACAGCGACAGCGGCGCACAGGCGAAAACCGTCTAAACACCAGGCCAAAGCGAAAAACAAAGTAACCGAAACACCGAAGGTCACACCTAAGGCACCAGTGGTGTCTATCACCCCACCAGTGACGGCCCCACCCACGGCAGTTGTAGCAATTGAAGAACCAAGTAAGCAGCCTCCCGAACCGACAGCGACGCCCGAACCGACAGCGACGCCCGAACCGACACCCAACACCAAACCTAAGACCAAAAAGGGGCTCAGTGCCAAAGCCCTTAAGGGAGCTAAGCGTCCACCGATGGCTGATATTGAATCAGGATCCGAACACTTGGTCGATGGCGACAGTAATGCGGGTGCATCGTTTTTGATGCTGTTAACGTTCCTAGTGGCATCGGCTGGCACCTTTGTTTATTTCAAACGCCGCGAGGAACTCAGCAAGGTCGTGCGTAAACCGCAGGCTAAACCCACCGTACCGGTGGCCACGAAAGCCCGACCTGCTGCCAGTAAACCGCAATCTATTCCGGTCTCCGCCACTCCTGATCCGGTATCCCTCGCCCCGAACACAGAGGAGCCCTCATCCGATTTAGCGACAACGGCTCTCATACCTCGGACAGAGCCATGCACGTTTGAGCGCTTTGCTGAGATGCAGGTTGCGCTAAGTTGCTGGATAGAAAAAGGCACCGATGCCATGAGCAGCATGCAGACTTACTTTAATATCACTGAGCAGGAGTGGCTGACTGTCAGCGCGTATTGGAATCAGCGCTATTTGGCCGACGATGAACTCATTCGTCAGTTTAATAACCTGGCGCCGGATTTCCGCGCTAAATACGGCGGTACAGCGGCCTGACCAGGCCTCGCTCCTTGCTCGATCGTCAGGATAGGATTTGCAATTTGGCGCACTAACAGCTAACTTGCTTTATGTAGCCTTTTATCTGATTGAGCTGATCCCGCTATGTAAAGGTCCGCCAAATGATGTTCAGCCGCGAAGATTTCCGGGTGGAAAACCCTACAGACGTCCTTCATATGTTGCCCATCTTGCTGATGCTAGGCTTGGTGACGCCGTTTCTGATCGCGGCCTATACCCTAGGTTTCGTCATGGATGTCACGGGATGGTTGACAAGCGACTGATGAAATCATTGCGACCGTTTCAATGATTCTACCGACACTCTACCGACCTTAGCATCGCCATCATAATTATTATAATACAGAGCTGGAATATCAGCACAGACCGACGAAGCCCAGAATTTCTGGGCTTTTTTCTTTTAGTTAATTTTTTACCTAGGCCACCATCTTTAAAATCATAAAATGATTCTAAAGTTATCTGCCGATTTTTACGATGTACTATTTGTAAGTCGGAACTGACTATTGTCAATCCTGACTCCTCATGGTGCTTACAATGATGGCAACATGCCTTGCCGTCGCAGTCTGCAGGTAACTGCTTTAGTGGCCTACCCCACCGAGGCCCCCGCAAGAATGGCATGATTCTGGCCTCAAAAAAGGGTGTCAGACACGTAGAGAAATCACATGTGTCTGACACCTTCTAATTTTCAGCGCCTGAGGCGTCTGGTGCGAGTACTCAGATTCGAACTGAGGACCTCTGCCGTGTGAAGGCAGCGCTCTAACCAACTGAGCTATACTCGCATGCGGTCAGGCGTTGCATCCTAGCGAGGTTTCTGACTTTGTCAGCTAAAAATATTTTTACCTCGAAATTTCAGTGGCTTATAAAGCTCAAACGCACAAGCAACCCAGCTGAAGCACTAGGCAATTATTGCTCATACATTCCTCAATACTGCCGATAAGCGTCTTGGAGGAAAGGAGGTGGCGGCCATGAACGTAGGCAACCGTCTTTTCGTAATCGCAATTACGCTGGCAGCCTGCGTGAGCTGGGACCAGGCCACGAAGCTCTTAGCTAAGCGGCTGCTCGCTGGGCGCCTACCGCTAACCTATTTGCGTGGCTCTCTTAGGTTTGAGTACGCCGAAAACATTGGCGCCTTTCTCGGGCTCGGCGATCAGCTCCCAGATACGCTCCGTTGGGCACTGTTGATCATGCTGGCCAGCTTCCTGCTGGTTGGCTTGACCTTGTTCGTGTACTTGAAGCATGATCTTTCAGCAGTAGAGACACTCGGCTACGGACTGATTCTTGCGGGCGGCACCAGTAATGTGTTCAACCGCATCGTATCTGGTTACGTCATCGACTTCCTGAACGTGGGAATCGGAGGTGTACGTACCGGTATATTCAACGTCGCCGACGTAAGCATACTAATCGGGTTTGTCATTGTTACATGGCAGCGCTGGGGATCGGTCCAATTATCTACGGTAGAAAACCGTAACGACGGGAAGAGGAGCTAATGATGGACGCCTTGAAACAACTAAACGATATGCAAGCTAAGGTCGGACCTCGCACCACCAACGGTCTTAGCCACGATGTGCTGCAGCGTTTTTTGGCGACCGATCCACGGCTGGCAAAAGCGATCGATGAAGCCGCACGTGAACAGGCCTCGCTTATCCAGGAGTTCCCCGAGTTTGCCAAACTCGACGAAGACACACTGATTATTAAGGTGCAAGCAAACTACGTAAACTTTTACGCCGAAGATCAGCGCAACCCTTACGTTGCCATCGCAGCTCGAGGGCCCTGGCTCGTCACCTTTCACGGCGCCGTACTGCACGATTCCGGTGGTTACGGCATGATCGGATTCGGGCATGCGCCTGAGGCAGTGATCGCGGCTATGGATAAACCCGTCGTCATGGCGAACATCATGACGCCAAGCTTTAGCCAGCATCGTTTGGCAGAACGTCTCCACAAAGCCATCGGTTTCTCGCGCGCAGAGGGTTGCCCTTACCAAAGGTTTCTCTGCATGAATAGCGGCTCCGAATCGATGACAGTGGCCACGCGCATTTCCGACATCAACGCCAAAAGGCAAACCGATGCTGGCGGCCGTCACGCTGGCCAACGCATCATGTACCTGTCGCTGAAGGGGGGCTTCCACGGTCGGACAGAACGCCCTGCGATGCTGTCAGACTCATCGGCGAAAAATTATCGCCAAAATTTGGCATCGTTCCGTGATCTCAACGTCACCTATACAGTCGAACCCAACAATCTCGCCGAGCTCCAAGCAGCTTTCGACTGGGCAGATCGCGAGGGAGTGTTCTTTGAGAGCACTTATCTCGAGCCTGTTATGGGTGAAGGCGACCCCGGTAAAGCGATCACCCCGGAATTCTACGCGCTTGCCCGCAAACTTACGCTGGAGCACGGCAGTCTTCTTGTGGTCGATGCCATTCAAGCTGGGATGCGCGCCACCGGATGCCTGAGCATAGTCGATTATCCCGGATTTGAAAAACTACCGGCGCCGGATATGGAAACATACTCCAAGGCAGTCAACGCTGGTCAGTATCCACTGTCAATTTTAGCCATGAACGCAACGGCCGCCAATCTCTACATACGCGGAGTTTATGGCAACACGATGACCACCAATCCGAGGGCTCTTGATGTAGCAGTCGCCGTGCTTGACGAGATGACGCCTGACCTTCGACGCAATGTTCAGGAGCGCGGACGCGAGTTTGTCACCAAGTTCAAAGGCCTCCAGGACCGTTACCCCAAGATCGTGCGGAAAGTTCAAGGGACTGGTCTCATCGTTTCTATCGACATCGATCCCAGCGTATTTGCCGTAGTAGGTAAAGGTCAGCTGGAAGAGTACCTGCGGCGCAACGGGATCGGTGTGATTCACGGCGGTATAAACTCACTTAGATTTACACCTCACTTCGGGATCACGACACCCGAAATAGATCTTGTGGTTAATGCCATTGCTCACGCCTTTGAGCACGGACCGAAAAAAATATAAGCGAGCACCAGATGAACCAACAGACCCTCATTGGCCTTGTCAGTGCTTTATCCATCGCTGTCACGGCAGCCTGTCGTACACCGCGCGTAAGCGAGCCAAAATCACCGATGGATCCTCACTACAAAAGTGAGGGGCCTTGGTTTGAGGGGTGGTATACACGGGTCGTCGACGACCGAGGGCAGGTCGACGTTGCGGCCATAGTGGGCTCCTTTGTAAGGCGAGGCATAAGCTTTAACGATAGTGCCAAAGAGGGCTACGCGGCATTAGTTGTTAGCGACCGTGCCAAGGGAACCTCAGTTACGTACGAGGTGTTCCCCGAAAAAACCTTTCTCGAGGCAGGAGGACAGCCTGTTACGCGCAATCCAGACGATAAAGCGCCGGCCGATTTTTCGTGGCGCGCTGATGGCGTCGGGCACATGACTGAATCAGAGGTTGATTTGCGTCTCGCGCCGTCTGTGCGGCTGCGAGCTCAATTCGGTAAGCCCGAGCCGCTTTTTCCGGCACGCCCCTGGATAGGGCCAGAGGGCGCAGCAGCTAAACTGCCATTTATTTGGAGTCATTGGTTTATCTATAGCACCGGGAGTACTACAAACTACCAGCTCAGCACCGAATCCCGTTCCTGGTCAGGTACGGGAGTATCCCATATGGAAAAAAACTACGGCTCAGCATTTCCTGCTAGCTGGGTCTGGTTACACGCCATGACCGACGGTGGCGCTAATCGTCTCAGTGTTGCCGGTGGACCAGCTCCAGTCCCAGTGATCCAGCCGGAAGTCTGGAGTGTTAGCCTGAAAACCAAGACTCTCGACTGGGTATTTTTGCCCGGGGTGAAAGACATCACCGTCAAGCGTGAGAGTGCTCCTTGTGAGGGTAAATTCAGTATCACAATCGACAATCCCGGGCGTCGCCTAAACGTCAAAGCCAAGGCAGCACCAAGTGGCTTCGTGGGCATCGCGACAGCATCCGCAGAAGGCTGGGTCAAGGCGTTCGCGCACGAAAACTACCAAGCAACCATCGAGATAGATGCCTACGAAACAAATCTACTTGGTGGCCAAAAACTTATGCAACACTTGAGCGACAACCACGGCGTGCTCGAATTTGGCGGCGACCATCGTTGCCCTACGATGAAATTATAGCGCCGTCTTTTTCACAAACTTCGCTAGGATCTTATCGGATTGACCGAGACGCTTGATCACTGCGTCTTTAAAGCCAAGCCCGCGCAGCATGAAGATAGCAGTCCGCTCAACTGTCTCGGGAAATGGCAGCTCCGCACCGACAATGGGCTGCTCGGCCATGAAGCGCACGCAATGGGCCATCACCATGAGTTGGTGCGAAAGAAAAAGCTCAAGACTCGTCACCTCGACACTATCATCGTTATTTGACCTTGTGCCAACAAGGTGTCCAGCGTCGCGTGCCGCATCTAAAGAACTCCGCAGCAGATCACCAATAAGACTCCAGCGCCGCTTGATATGCGTCCTAAGTAGATTGCCGTCACCCAGCAAACTCTCGAGCAACATCCGTGGTAGTTTACTGTCGTTCGTATGGATTTCCGGACTCAGTGCCAAATACGTCACCAAATAAATGTACTCGACCAAAACCCGGCTCGATGGCGTAGCATCCAGGAAATATTCGTGTAAGGACGGGGTTCTTGCATTAATGATGATGGACACTTCGCGAAACAACTCCTCCTTGGTCGGAAAGTGCTGATATAACAAGGCCTCTGATATCGAAGCCTCCTTAGCAATGAGCCGCGTTGTCACTCGGGCCGCGCCCTTTGTCCGCACCAGCGTTGCCGCTTTATTTAAAATGTCGTGGCGGCGTTCCTCGGCGGTAAGCCGCGGTTTACGCGAATTTTTACGCTCTTTACTTGGTGCTTTAGCCACCGCCACCATCCTCCTGAGTGCACTTATAAAATAAACATTTATATTTTATTTTGTGAGTACAAAATCATGCCTATCTTGCACGTTTTCTTGTCAAAAGTCTCGAATAAATCTACCTATCGGTTAATGGTTCAAGATGGAGCTAGGAGGCCTTACCGTGAAATTAGACCATGTGATTCCGCAGTATGACGACTCGGATTTTCGTCGCCGACGCCTCGGTCAGTGGCGCAGTAAATATCGCTACACAAAATTCGCCGGTATTCCACTCAATGCTGATCCGTCAATCTTGGACACTGTCATCGATCTCGCGTGGGACGGAGTGATCGCTCGAGCGATCTTTAAAGTTCGGTCAAATATCGAGCAAGTGATTGCCAACACTGGCTGGCGCTTCAGTAATTCCATCCCCTCGCTCACCACGCGTGACTTTGCCAACTATCTGATTCGTAAAGACATGCCAAAATTGACAGAATACTTCATCCCGACGCTAGGGTTTGCCTTAGATGGGGGGCGACCTAAGCATATCGACGATTACCGTCAAGTTTTTGCCAACCATGAGGTGCCGGCCATCGCTGACCGTTATATGAGCGACGAGTCCTTTGCCAATGGTTTTGTCGCAGGTGCCAACCCGCTGCTGCTTAGGCGCCTAGATGAACTCCAGACAGACTTCCCGATCAATCAGTCGCATTTGGCCCAACTCGCTGACTTTGCCAATGATGATCTAAACCAGGCTATTGGGGAAGGGCGTATCTACCTTGCTGATTTTAAAGCCCTTGCGAAGCTCCGCGACGGCAGGCATTACAACTGCCCCAAATACATCTACAAGCCCATCTGTGCCTTTGCCGTGCCTAAGTCAGGTGGGCTTATGCAACCTTTCGCTATACAACTGGGACAGGAGAGCGAGGGGCGCGACATCTATACCCCAGCTGACGGATGGTCCTGGCAAATTGCTAAGGGCATGGTCATGGTAGCGTACGGCAATCACCATGAGGCCGTCGCCCACTTGGCCGAAACCCATCTGATTCTCGAGCCTATTGTCATTGCCACCTATCGCCAATTGAGTCATCGACATCCTCTGTACGCGCTCTTTTTTCACCATGGCGAAGGAACGCTACAGATCAATAACCTAGCATTCGCATGGCTCCTGCAACCGAATAAGCCGTTCGATATTATGACCGGTAGCCAACTCGACGACATCAAGGAACTCGCGGCTGCAGCGCGATTAAATTTCGACTTCCGTGCCAACTACCTACCACAGCGGTTGAAAAGTCGGGGCCTCGATGACACCAAGGCACTACCCTACTACCCTTATCGTGACGATGCTTTACTCGTATGGCATACCATCAATGCTTGGGTTCAGGAATTTATCTCTTGTTTTTACACTAGCGACGACAACGTAAAGGGCGACACCGAGCTACAACAATGGGCGGCTGAGATTGCTTCGGATCATGGTGGTGCGATCAAAAACTTTATCCTCAATAACACCGGCATTACATCTAAAGCTGAGCTCATAGACCTCGTCACCATGATTATTTTTACTGCGGGTCCTCAGCACGCTGCGGTGAACTTCCCACAAAAGACGGACATGGCCTACATGCCAGCGGCACCTCTCGCTGGTTTTATCCCAGAGATCACGGGCAACTCGCACACAGAGGAGGACTATTTAAATTTCCTCCCGCCCATAGAGGTCGCCTGCACTTCGCAGATGGCTCTTGAGTTTCTTGGCGATATCTACTTCAACAAGCTTGGTAATTATGCTCTGACTTTTGACTTAGACAGCGACGCCGTTAAGGCAGCCATCAGCAATTTCGAGCGAAATCTCAAAGAAGTCGAAGCGATCATTAGCGAGCGCGATAAGTCTAGAGTATTCACTTACCCCCACCTAAGACCCTCACGCATTCCAAAGAGCATCAACATCTAAAAAACGCAGGAGTCACCTATGCCAAAATTAACTATCCATGAGCCAATCGCTACGTTAAATAGGCGCGATTTTCTCTCGTCTACCTGTGTGACGGCGACGACATTGGCGAGCCTGAGATCGGTGACCGGATGCGCATACACGACCGCGATCCATAACGACCACATAGTGCAGATTCTAGGCGATTATCTTGCCGTTGGTCAGGAGCACCAAAAGCTCGTCGAAAACTTCATCGCGGATCTCCGTTATGGCCCCTATACTACGGAAGGCCCGGAGGAAACCGCGCGTATCCTCGTTGGAGCGCGTGGACAGGGTGAAGCCGAGCGATACGTGATCCAAGAGTTCATCCGCTTCAGCAACTACCGCATGTGGGTGCGGCGCGCGGATCAACATCTTGGACTAGCCACCCAGGAAAAGACTGAGGACGCTTAATTATCGACCTGCTGGCACGGTGATATCTCGCCAATCCGTATACTCATCTGACTCAAGTGCATGCCATGCGTCGAGACTGGTCGGCTCAGTGAGCGACTCATCCTCGCGGTTCATCAAGTGACGATAATTGGAAATCATCTCGTATATGATCTTGCGTGAGCGATTAATATTACCGAGCGGTCGGTGCTCCGGCAGTGCATGCCACGGCTGGAAGGAGAGATTATCGCAGTAGCGTAGCTTCTCATCGGTAAGGAATTGCTGCTTCGGTATCCGAATAGTGGCGACCTGACGCAGCGGTGATTTCGCTTCGTCCCATTTGTTCATGCCATCTTCTACAGAAAATCCAACACCTGACTTATATTCCTGAATCGCAAAGCGGTAGCATACTTCCCCATCCGCTAGACGCGCGGCCAGATCGCTGCGCAACTCAGCGCCAGTCCCGTCCAATGCCATTGGCGTCACCGGACCACAGGGAATCGAGGCAAATTTGATGGGTATGTTGATCGACGGTCCTTTCAGGAGGTAGGCCGTCTGACTGAAAAACGTGCGTTCAGCGAGACTCTTACCGTTATTAGGATTACCGAACGACAGGTCAAAGAGAGCTTTGAGCTCCCGCGCCCGCAGCACCGGCTTAGCCGCCAAGAAGCCAGCAATGCTTGCTGGATTTTCTTTCAAACCAAAGATCGCGGCAAATTCGAGAGCATCCCGCGCCGGGAAGAACGGCGCATCGATCTGGAGAAAGTCCTGGGTCATCGCATCTTCCTGCGATTGCAGCAATTTAGCTCCGGGTATACCGATAACCTTAATCGCCATGCCACGCGCATCGCGGACATTGTCGCCCGCTGGACCGAGCGAATTAGAAAATCGGATCAAAGCAGAGTAACTCTTGCCAGGAACCTTAAATACACCCGCACGGTAAGGAACTGGTAGATCACGATCGACTTCAAACGTTGCCTCAACACAGCCGATACCACGTGAATGAGCGTCGCGTAAGACACGCCTGCTCTTGTTGACATAGTCTTTTTCCATGCCGCGGATTAATTTTTCGCCGAGATCGCGCGCGCTCTCCTCCTCTCCTGGAATTTCTTCCTCCCAAGAGGTGAGATCCGGGGTAGCTATAGTGGTACCCGCAGTAAAGACACTGAGACCCGCCACAAAGATTTTCACTAATTTGCTGGTAATTTTCATTGGTTATTCTCCCGCTGGTACAGCTAGGTATGATTCCTCTTCAGCCACTTTCAGGTAGTCTTCATAGGCGGCATCCCGAATTAAATCTGGCCCCACTACACGCAGTAAATCGTAGTCTGGGAGGCGGCGCCCTAAGACCCAAGTCTGCCTGACCCAGTGACCGTCGCTCTTTAGCTCCATAGTAAACCTTGCCACAGCCTTGGGCACTCTGACCTGACGTCCAAACACCACAAGTGACGGAGTGATTGTGGCTTTAGTGTAGTCTTCGTTGAACTGGACGTAGTAGGTGTATCGGGACTTAAGAAGGGGCGCGTACGACTTAGCTGCCGTTTCCGTTGCATGAAAACTATAGGTGCGCTCGCCATACACCGGCACCTCAGCAGTCCGCGTCTCGCTATCCCACCTGGCTGTACCAAAGGTAACTAGGATGTCACCTGGTTGGTTAAAATTCATCCACCAGATACCCTCGACGGTACTAGGAATTCCGCTTTCGTCAGTACGACCAACCGGCATGTGGTTCTCGATACCATCAGAGGGGAAGCGCTGTAGCACCAAATTAGGCTGTTCGCGCGGCAGGTCAGTATTCACCTCAGTGGTGAAATTCCATGGGCAGAGTTCCGGACTACAAGATACCGCCGGCGCCATGGCTGAGGCCTTGCCCGCCAGGACTAAACCAAACAACGTTGACTTTATAAGCGCTCTCATCATCACCAACCTCCGTTATTTACGTGGTTTAGATGTATTATGGCGCAGATGCGTGAGCAATAAATAACAGATCGTTACTGGCCCTTATTGACTACAATGTAGTTCAGGGCCATGCGGTGAACCGTCTACCATGTACCGACATTGGGCATCGAATGCCATGGTTCCACAGGAGGCAAAGGCTTACCCCGCTGCAGTAGTTCAATGGAGATATCGTCAGGCGACTTCACAAAAGCCATGCGTCCATCACGAGGCGGCCTCCGAATAATCACGCCGCCCGCTTGCAAGCGCGCGCAGGCCGCGTAAATATCATCGACGGCAAAAGCCAGATGTCCGAAGTTGCGTGCATCGCCGTAGGTATCAGGCACATCGTAGTTGTAGGTCAGCTCGACTTCTGGCTCTCCCGGAGCTGTCGCCAGATAGATGAGAGTGAAACGACCCTCGGGATAATCGTTGCGCCTTACTTCCTTAAGACCGAGTAGATTACAGTAAAAATCCAGTGATTTGCTCAAGTCACGGACTCTCACCATCGCGTGTAGATATTGCATGACATTCACCTCCGATGCGGAGTTTACGCAATGAGAGAATGTGGATCAATCCCAGATAGATGAATTACGGCCACCGGAAGCAACTACAAAGTAACTCCGTAGACTCTATTAATATCTCAAGAAATCACCGTTTCTACCGACAAGTACAAATATAACCTATGCGATAAATACTGGAGGCATGATATGCAAATCGTATCTATTGGTACTGCTTATCCTTTCCATCGATACACGCAATCAGAAATCACCGCGGAACTAGCCCGCGCCTGGAAAGGCGGCCTCGGTGACCGGGAAAAGGCTCTACTCGAGCGGCTCGCTAAATCTACTAGTGTCGAAGGACGTAATCTTGCCATGCCGCTTGAAAACTATGCGACCGTGCGTAGTTTCACTGACCGCAACCATATTTTCATAAAATCCGCGCACGAACTCGGCAACGATGCTGTCACTCGAGCCCTCAATGAGGTTGATGCCAGCGCCAAGACGATCGATGCCATATTCTTTACAACCATCACTGGTTTAGCTGTACCCAGCATTGAATCGAGGATAGCTCTATCTCTTGGGATGCGTGACGACGTTAAGCGTATACCGATGTTTGGACTGGGATGCATGGCAGGTGTTTCGGGGTTAGCACGAGTACACGATTATTTGAAGGCATGGCCTAGTCATGCGGTTGTACTGCTTGCTGTAGAACTTTGCTCACTCACCCTTCAGCTCGATGACTTCAGTGCGGAAAATATTGTATCGTCAACTTTGTTTGGCGACGGTGCAGCAGCTGTGCTCTGCGTCGGTGATGATCATCCATTGGCAAAAAACTCCCAAATGGAAACTCTGGCCTCATCCGCTAAACTTTATGAAGACACGCGCCATATTATGGGCTGGAATATCGGTGGCCATGGATTCAAGATTTTGCTCGATCCAGGCGTGCCGCAAATTATCCACGAGCATCTTGCCGGTGATATCCGCAATTTTCTGGCAACGCAATCGCTACAAACGTCAGACATCAGGACTTGGATCAGTCATCCGGGCGGGCCTAAAGTCATTCAGGCTATCACTGATGCACTTGACTTAAACGAACAAGCATTAAGCATTTCGCGAGAAATGCTCGCAAAGGTGGGCAATCTTAGTAGCGCCAGCGTACTCGGCATCCTGGAGGCCACCTTGGAGCGCCGCCACACCTCATCCGTTGACACGGGGGATCACGCGTTCATGATCGCCATGGGACCCGGGTTTTCCTCGGAGGTCATCCTATGTCGCTGGAGCTAGTTGCTTTTGTCCTATTTGGAATTACGGTGGCCGAGCGCATTCTCGAGCTCAAAGTTTCGCATCGAAACGCTGCATGGAGTTTTGAGCGCGGCGGTGTTGAGTACGGCGCCGCGCATTATAAGTGGATGGTTGCCATGCACACAGGTTTCTTGGTCGCCATGGTAGCAGAATATCTCATGTATGGATCTTCCCTGCCCAGCGTTGTACTAGTCTCAGCGATAGTGGTCGCCGGCGCTTGCCAGCTGATGCGGTGGTGGATCATCAATACCCTGGGCTCACAATGGAACACGCGGGTCATTGTCGTGCCAGGAGCTGGGCGGGTGAGCAAGGGACCTTATCGGTTCCTTAAACACCCTAACTATGTCGTAGTGGCTACTGAGATGTTCACATTGCCGCTGATTTTTGGCTCTTGGCGCACAGCTATCATCTTCTCCGCCCTGAACGCATGGATGATGTGGGTGCGACTGCGAGTCGAAAATCGTGCCATTCAACAACTCGTGCTTACAAAAGCGTCATAAAGCGCCTTGACAGATTTCTCGTAATCCTCGGGAGCTACACCGACGATGATATTCAGCTCGCTGGCACCCTGATTGATTAGTCTGACATTAACTTTGGCATCACGAAGGGCCGTGAATACTTTAGCTGCTATACCAACGGTCTTGGCCATGCCTTCACCGACGACGGCAATGAGTGCGATTTGCTTTTCCAGCTCGAGGCGATCTGGTTTGAGCGATCCGCGAATCTCGTCTAGAATAAAGTCGACCTTGCCCTCGATCTGCTGCGCCTCCATGATAACGCTCATGCTATCGATTGCTGATGGACAGTGCTCCACACTGACGCCGTGACGCTCGAGAATTCCAAGAAGCCGACACGCGAAGCCTACCTCTTTATTCATGAGGTTTTTCTCGATATTGATCATCGCGAAGTTTTTCTTGCCAGCGATACCCGCAATTTCAGTGGATTTTTCGATCTCCTCGCTCAACTTGCGGACAATCGTCGTACCTGGATGCGTCGGAGCATTGGTGTTCTTGATACAGATCGGAATGCCGACCTGCCTTACCGGGGCAATAGCCTCGTCATGCAGCACCGTAGCGCCCATATACGATAACTCGCGAATTTCAGCGTAAGTGGCCTCGGCCATCGGCTTAGCATTGGCGACGATCCGAGGATCGGTCATCAAAAGTCCGGAAACATCCGTCCAATTCTCGTAAACTGCGGCGTTAATGGCACGGGCCACGATAGCTCCAGAGATATCGGAGCCACCACGAGAGAAGGTCTTAATGTCACCCTTGGCGTCGCGACCGTAAAAACCCGGCACAACGTAGCGCTGATCCTGGCGCGCCAGCCGCTCACCAAGTAAGCGGTAGGTTTCGTCTTGCACCCCACCGTTAGCACTTATCAAAATAAATTCCGCCGGCTCTATAAATTCAGCATCGAGATAAGCTGCCATGATGAGACCATTTAGGTATTCACCACGCGACGCCACGAAGTCCTTGCTAACCCCACGCAGGAGAGCAGCGCGCAGATCCTCTAGATGCTGGGTCATGTTGGCTTTGACTCCGAGGTCCCGCTCAATTTCGAGGAAACGCTCGCGCACACGCTCGAAGCTTGGGGTAAAGTCGGTAGCCACCTCGGCACTCTGTTGGCACAGATAAAGGAGATCGGTAAGTTTAGCATCGGCCGGCGTGCGCTTGCCAGGCGCCGAGGGCACAACAACGGAACGCCTCTTGTCAGCCTCAATAATAGCGCGAACTTTTTTGAACTGCGCTGCATCGGCAAGACTGGTGCCACCAAATTTACACACAATGCGGGACATGGATAAACCTTTCGGAGACTGGCAAGTCGTTGAACAGGCTGGGAAGGTCAGCTATAAAACCCACTGACATTAGCCTTCTTAGTCGAGATTGACAATGGATCCGATGCATCAGGACTTAGCAGATGACACGCACACGCTCCGTACCCTAGGTTACCAGCAAGAGCTCGATAGGCGCATGTCGGGTTTTTCTAACTTTGCTATATCTTTCAGTATTATTTGTATACTGGCTGGGGGACTTACCTCTTTTCACCTTGGGTTCAGCGCCGTCGGCGGCGCGGCTATAGGGCTAGGATGGCCGCTGAGTTGTGCGTTCTCCCTAATCGTAGCCGCGGCTATGGGGCAACTGGCCTCGGCCTTTCCTACCGCTGGCGGCCTGTACCATTGGTCAGCGATCCTTGGCGGGCGCGCCTGGGGCTGGGCCACCGCTTGGCTCAACTTAGTAGGCCTGATTACAACTCTGGCCGCCATCAACGTCGGAGCATTTGCATTTACGATCGGTGCCATAGACAAGATCTTCGAGATGCACCTCAGCAGCCTAAGCGGCACCAAGCAAATCGTCCTGCAGACTGTGGGAGTCGCTCTCATGACGGGTAGTCAAGGACTGGTTAATCACCTTGGTATCAAGCTCACCACGAAACTTACCGACTTTAGTGGCTATCTTATCATGGTTATCGCCACCATCTTGACGGGGAGCCTTGTTTTTTACGGTGCTAGCTTCGATCTCAGTCGGTTAGTTTCATTTCAAAACTTCAGCGGTAGCGCCGGCGGCAACGTGTGGCCAGCCAACGACAATATTCTTGTGCTCTTTGCTCTCGGTCTTTTGTTGCCGGCCTATACAATCACTGGATTTGACGCCTCGGCACACACATCCGAGGAGACCAAGGGCGCGCAGTATAACGTCCCGCGAGGCATTGTACGTGCGGCGCTAGTTTCAAGCGTTGGTGGGTGGCTTATGCTGATTGCGATGGTGCTTGCCATGCCGTCGGTGACGTCTGGAGCAGCCGAAGGACCTAACGTATTTTTCTGGCTAGTTGAGCAAGTGCTACCTAAATATCTCGGCAACACCCTACTTATTGGCATCATCATTGCGCAATATATCTGCGGCCTCGCAACGGTCACATCGACTTCCCGCATGACGTACGCATTTGCGAGGGATGGTGGACTGCCGTTCTCCAGGCAACTTAAACAAGTAAGCCCAAGGTACCTGACACCTGCGAGCGCCATATGGACAATCGTCACATTAACGATCGCTTTTGCTGCCTACACGCCGGTCTATACGACGATTACAGTATGCTGCGTGATTTTTCTCTACATATCTTACGTCATACCTATCGGTTTAGGTTTTTTTGTTTACGGAAAGTCCTGGACCAACTTTGGTCCGTGGACACTCGGTATCTGGTTTAAACCGGCGTGCTTGGTTGCCATGTTTGGCTGTTTGGCATTGATCTTGATCGGCATCCAGCCTCCCAACGATAAGGCACTGACTGTCCTATTAACCACACTGGTTATCATGGCAGTCGTGTGGGTCGGACTTGAGCGACACCGTTTTCAGGGGGCACCAGTGACCCCATTGACTAACAGACTAAGGAAGTAAACATGCGACTTCTATTGATCTTATCTTCACTAATACTTGGCCTGAGTGATTCTAGCCGGGCCGAGGTCACAAAAATAGCTACCGGCTATCAGTACGGGCTCACGTATCTACCACTCATGGTGATGCAAGAGCAAAAACTAGTAGAGGCGAAAGCCAAAGCTGCCGGCATCAATCTCACTACTGAGTGGCGCGTATTAAGTGGACCAGCTGCGATTAATGACGGTCTCCTTGCTGGTTCGCTGCAGTTCGGCGCCGTTGGGACATCATCTCTAGTCACTCTGTGGGCCAAGACGCGCAAAAACCTCGGTATCCGCGCCGTCGGTGCTCTTTCGTCGATGCCGATTTATCTAAACACTAACAACCCACGAGTAAATTCTATTCGTGACTTTACCGCGAAGGATCGCATTGCGCTCCCATCAGTAAAAGTCGGTGTGCAAGCTGTGGTGCTGCAAATGGCTGCAGCACAGACATTTGGCGACAAAGAATTTGCTAAACTGGATCCCATGACCGTAGGGCTTGGACATCCTGAAGCTCTAGTTGCCATATTATCCGGGCGCTCCGAGATTACAGCTCATTTCACCTCGGCTCCGTTCGCACAGATTGAGCTAGACAAAGGCCAGGGCAAGATTAGGACCGTCCTTAAATCCAACGATGTCCTGGGTGGCCCCCTCACATTCACTGCCGTAGTGGCAAGCACCAAGTTTTATAGTGCTAATCCGACCGTATACGGCATATATGCCAGCGCATTCAGCGAGGCCTCACAATGGATTAACACCAATAAAGATGCTGCCGCCGCACTGTACGTGAAAGTTACTGGGTCCAAAGATCCCTTACCTTTCATCACCAAGTTGCTTAGCGATCCAGACAATGCCTATGATCTTACCCCCCGCAAATTTGCTGCCTTCGCCGATTTCATGTTTAAAGTAGGGACCATTAAAGAGAAGGCTGAGTCCTGGAAAGATCTGTCTCATCCTAACCTCCACAACCTGGCTGGGAGTTAACCTGTGGAACTCCCCTTACTGCAGCTAAGCGATGTGTCCATCGATTACGAAGATACTTCCGGCAATAAAAGGCGGCGCACCACAGTGGTCGAGCGCGTATCGTTCGATGTCCATACCGCCGAGCGCTGTATGTTGGTCGGTGCCTCAGGGTCTGGAAAATCCACACTGTTGAAGGCCATAGGCGGTTATATCAAACCAGCTCACGGTTTGATTCAGGTCAGCGGTCAGCCGGTCGTCAAACCTGGTCCAGACCGTGTCATGATGTTTCAGGAGTTCGACCAGCTGCTGCCATGGCGTACTGTGGTCGGCAATGTGGTTTTTGCCCTCGAGGCTAGTGGCAAAGCAAAATCCAAAGAGGCCCTTGACCGCGCCCGCAGCGCCGTCGCCAAGGTTAAGTTAGAACGAGTTGCCGATCAGTTTCCACACCAACTATCCGGTGGTATGAAGCAGCGCGTGGCTCTGGCTAGGGCGCTCGCTATGGAGCCTAAGATCCTACTGATGGATGAGCCATTTGCTGCCTTAGACGCACTGACTCGCCAGCAAATGCAACAGGAACTCCTGCAGCTGTGGGATAATCACCGCTTCACACTCATATTTGTCACTCATTCGATAAAAGAGGCGCTCACGGTCGGGAGCCGCGTGCTGGTCCTGTCACCTCACCCAGGTAGACTTCAGGCAGATATCAGCTGTGATCCTAAAGACCCAGGTAAGGAAACACTGATCCACAGCCTACTCTTTGGCAACGAGACCACGGAGGCCAAAGATCATGACTGATAAGTTTTTTGACATCGCGGCGAGGCACCCTGAACCGCTGACCACCCAAGTCCCAATTGCCCTTTGGCGTCGTCTATACGACCTAGAATGGTGTCGCCGCCTTCTCGTTTTGACAGTGCTGGCCGCTGCATGGCAGACCTATAGCCGCTGGCTGGATAACGCGCTACTGTTCCCGTCGTTCACCGAAACACTGAGTGCCCTGATAGACGGACTGAAGTCGGGCGTCCTGGTCGACAGAATCCTGACGTCGCTCGGGGTTTTGCTACTTGGTTACGCTGTTGGACTAGGTATCGCCGTTGCCTTAGCCATCGTAGCGATGAGCTCTAAGTTAGGTCGCGATCTGCAAGCCACTCTAACGGCCATGTTCAATCCGCTCCCTGCGATCGCACTTTTACCAGTCGCCATGCTTTGGATCGGTTTGGGAACGGGTAGCTTGGTATTTGTACTCGCCCATTCGGTGATCTGGTCTTTTAGTCTCAGTGTGATATCAGGATTCGACGGTGTTTCGCCCACACTGCGCATGGTCGGACGCAACTACGGGCTGAACGGTATTGCATACATCTGGAAGATACTGATTCCTGCTGCGTTCCCGTCGTTACTTACCGGCCTAAGATTAGGTTGGGCCTTTGCCTGGCGCACTCTGATTGCGGCCGAATTAGTCTTTGGCGTTAGTGCGGGGTCAGGAGGCCTCGGCTGGTATATTTACGAGAACAAAAACCAACTCGAGATTGCCTCGGTGTTTGCTGGATTATCGTCCGTGATCATCATCGGCCTAGTAGTCGAGTATTTGATCTTCCGGCTAATCGAAGCTAAGACTGTGCGGCGTTGGGGGATGGCGACGTAACCACCATATCCCTGCCCCAAATCCATAATCCGCAAATGAGAGCAGTGATGGCAAAACGCACTGCCGCGTCTTGAAATGCATTTTGTGTGATGGCACCGAGAAAAACGGCTCCAACAGTCTGTATGGCTACTTCGCCACACCACTGCCCTTGGCGCCGGAGCCGCCGTGCATATTGGACGAGGTCGAAAACCCAAAGCATAAATATGCATAGCCCTACCAAACCGACATTAACGGCGATTTGTAGCAGCATGTTGTGGGCCTCATACTGCCGTATGAAATTTTTAAGTCCAATCGCTTCGTAATAAGGCACGCGATAAGAGCTGATGATGCCCTCACCGTGCCCGAGTAACGGGCGTTCCTTGAGCATATTCCAATGCACATGCCAAAAAGCAACCCTATCATCGGGGTAATCGCTATGGACATCATCACGATTTATGGTGCCGCGAAAACGTTCACTCACCGAATTATCCGTGCTGAGCGTTAAGGCAGCAGCAGCAAAAAATGAGGCTAAAATCATAATGCGGATGCGACCTTTAGTATGACTCCAAATATTCCATAAGATCACTAGCGCCGTGACTACCTGGACCGTCCGCGACCGACTCGTGAGTATCGCTACTGCCAACGCTGCGGCTACGATCCACGGCAGTAGCCGGCGCGGCTCACGAAAAACCGCATGAATGACAAGAGGAGTGAATACCAAGCAGACGTAACCGAAAGTCATCGGGTGAGAATAGAGTCCGTGTGCGCGCGGATATCCGAATTCGACCAACGTTCCGGCTATCCGCCACCCCCACATGGCTTGACTCAAGGAGATCAAACCCAACGCCACAATACTGGTAGCGAACACGATCTCAACACGGCGCCATTGCGCGCGATGCGTCTTAGGGAGCGCGAGAAAGCTGACTGGGGGCAGTAAGGCCCATACAAGGTAGCCTGCCGTGTAGTTGAATTTGAAACGTGCGGGACTTGCTGGATTCATTACGGTAGCGATGACTTGCACTAATAGGTAGGCAGCCACACTGAGCAAAGCTAATTTGTGCTGCATCCAAAGTTGGTTCAGTGCCAAGTGCTGCCGCTTCATATAGAGGCTGCTAAAGAGCAGAAGCGCAACGACTCCAGCTCCTATGTTCTGACCGGCGACGCCAAGCGGTATAATGGTAAGTAGTAAATACAGCGGCAAAACTTGCAAGATTTCGGGCACGTCCAACTCCCTAAGGACACCGAGGCTGACATGATAAGCCACCGATTGTCGCCTGGGACGGCGCAGGTCGCAACGCTATTTGTTAACCGGGACCGCTGAGCATTTAGGCTAAAGGGCTCGCTCGCGCTTCGCTGCAGGATTAGAGCTAGATGCCGTGACTACCTGCCCTTTGACCATGGCACTTGCAACGTTACGTACAGCTAGGAAGCTTGGGTAGTAATTACGCGCCGCAAATCCAAAAAGGCTAGTCCGGTGGCGTTCTCTTACGGCCATATAGTCATTGCCATACATCTTGATGGCTCGCATCGTTCCATTGATCCCGTAGTTATAGGCCGTTATTGCCAGCGGCCACGATCCAGTCTGCTGATAGAAATCCGATAGCATCATCGCGGCTGCCGCGGTTGAGCGATGCGGATGCGTCCGGTGGTCGTTAAGTCTGCCCACGGATAATCCGGCCAATCGCGCTGCGGACGGCATGAGTTGCCAGAGTCCCTTAGCTCCCACGCGTGAACGAGCGTAGGGGTTATAGCCACTTTCAAGGTGAGGCAGAAAAGCCAGATCCGTGGGTAGCTGCTTTTGTCCCAGTACCCGCATCACCATACCTAAATGCTCTTTAGACCGAGACAAACTAGGTTGCAAATCAACCCCGCGCTGACAGCGAACCTGTTTTGCTGCCGCTCGGTAATACGCAGGAGTGCGCTGACTTGGCGGGGTTACTTTAACGATGCGCTCCTCAATGGCGTTGCGCGGTGCATGCCCGTCTGCCAGTCCGGCAATCGCCTGGCTGATGACCGCCTGATAGCGCTTGGCCAGACTAGCCCTGCGGAAGACCGTTCCTTCCGGCATGCGTTTCACGAAGTACTGAATCGAGACGTTTTCTTTATCGTGAAACAGGCAGTCGTCCGGACTGTACTTGGTAAAGATGGTCTCCCAGAAGCGGACATCTGACTGGAGCTCAGGCGGGGTAGGTAGTGGTTCCATCGCCTCCAAAGGTAGCTGTGCTGCCGCTACTGCGGAGGCATGTAACGCCCCAACGAATAAACCAACTACCGAAATTAATTGAAACAGTTTCATAGTGACCCCACCTCCAGGCGCGTGGAGGACATAAAGCCTATGTGTTACGGCAACTTAAGCAACGGGAATGCGGCGGAACGCAGATCTAAATGGCAGTAAGTTTAGTATACCTGTGGCCTCGATTCATCGCCAGATTAATCTTTTACGTGTTTACAAAGATCGCACTCAAACCCATGAAACAAATAACAAAATTAATTCGCTTAAGAATTTAAGCTGTTGTACCGATAAGCGGATGGGACACGGGGTTCTGTTCCTTTCCGGTAAACCGAAGCAACCAGTGGGGACTAGTCGTGAGTTACAAGAACTTAGTGTTAGGTACATGGGCCGCAGCAGTGGTGCTGGTCGTTGCCTGCTCAAGCGCTAACTTTGGTGGCACCACGGCAGCGCCCTCGAAGACCGACGATGGCAATAAAACAGGCAAGGGCGGGGGTGACCCGAACAACGACCCGACCAAAAAGGGAGGCGGCGGCGGCGTCGACGACCAAGGCCCAGCCAAATGCTCTGATGATCAGGTTAAGCTGAAGCTGAGCACTGAGGAAGAACAGTGTATCGTCCAGCAAGGCAAAACTTGGGACTTCAGTAACAAGCGCTGCGGAAGCTTGCCCAAGGCCGACTTTGATTGCAACTGGACCGAGCTGCTTGCAAAACTAAATAGTCACGCCCAGAGTCTGGTCACAGAAACCCTAAAAAAAGCCTCAACTGATGGTTCCAAACTTGTGAGCTGCGGAAAGGGCATTCAAGACCTCCCTTCCCCATCGAATTCCCCGACCAACCAGCGCTACATTCGCTACGCCGTTCAGTTCATCTCGGCCGCTACTGGTGGTAAGCAAGTCGAATGCGAGGGTACACCTTCAAACGAACTCAGTATTACGACCGGTTGCTACACTTTTCCGGATAACGGCGCCCCTCAAATCACGATACCACCGTCCACCGATAAAGTGGCTTACGAGAAATATGTCTATAACTGCATCAATAATTTGGCACCAACTCCCTAGTCATCAGGAATAAAAGTGGCAGTCAGGGTAGACGGCCGCTCGATGATTGGAGCATGCAAATACAAGAAGCCCCTGAGACCTTTCGGAATCAGGGGCTTCGTTTTTTAAGGCTGCATCGTGCTACTCTCCCACTCTTAAAAGAGCAGTACCATTGCCGCAGAAGAGCTTGACTTCCGTGTTCGGGATGGGAACGGGTATTTCCTCTTCGCTAGAGACACAGCCAAACTGAATATTTGGCAACTGTATCGTTAATGTTCAAGAACAAGTCAATTCTGGGATTCTTCAGCTTCCACCTGGAGTAGGGAATTCCACAACAGAATCCCGACGAACTTTTTTGGTTCTTCCAGGTAGAGAGTCGACGGCGTTTATTAAGCCGCACGGCTAATTAGTAGTGGTCAGCTCCGTACATTACTGTACTTCCACCCCCACCCTATCAACGTCCTGGTCTAGAACGAGCCTTTAGGGCCGAAGCCTGGGAAATCTTATCTTGAGGCGGGCTTCCCACTTAGATGCTTTCAGCGGTTATCCCATCCGTATATAGCTACCCAGCCGTGCCACTGGCGTGACAACTGGTGCACTAGAGATACGTCCATCCCGGTCCTCTCGTACTAAGGACAGAGCCTCTCAAATTTCCTGCGCCCACAGCAGATAGGGACCGAACTGTCTCACGACGTTCTGAACCCAGCTCGCGTACCACTTTAATTGGCGAACAGCCAAACCCTTGGGACCTGCTTCAGCCCCAGGATGTGATGAGCCGACATCGAGGTGCCAAACCTCCTCGTCGATGTGAACTCTTGGAGGAGATCAGCCTGTTATCCCCGGAGTACCTTTTATCCGTTGAGCGATGGCCCTTCCATGCGGGACCACCGGATCACTAACACCTACTTTCGTACCTGCTCGACCTGTCAGTCTCGCAGTTAAGCCCCCTTATGCGTTTGCACTCTGCGACCGATTTCCATCCGGTCTGAGGGGACCTTTGCGCGCCTCCGTTACTTTTTTGGAGGCGACCGCCCCAGTCAAACTACCCACCAGACACTGTCCCCATCCCAGATTATGGGACTAGGTTAGATACACAAATTGATCAGGGTGGTATTTCACCGATGACTCCATAAGAGCTAGCGCCCCTACTTCGAAGTCTCCCACCTATCCTACACAGACCAATTCGAATACCAGTGCCAAGCTATAGTAAAGGTTCACGGGGTCTTTCCGTCTTGCTGCGGGTAACGGGCATCTGCACCCGTTTTTCAAATTCGCTGAGCACCAAGTCGAGACAGCGGGGAAGTCGTTACGCCATTCGTGCAGGTCGGAACTTACCCGACAAGGAATTTCGCTACCTTAGGACCGTTATAGTTACGGCCGCCGTTTACTGGGGCTTCGATTCGACGCTTTGCTTGCGCTGACATCTCCTCTTAACCTTCCAGCACCGGGCAGGCGTCACACCGTATACTTCCTCTTACGAGTTTGCACAGTGCTGTGTTTTTGGTAAACAGTCGCTACCCCCTCTTCTCTGCAACCAGATTAGGCTTCAGGAGCAAGTCCTTACACCATACTGGCCCACCTTATCCCGAAGTTACGGTGGCAATTTGCCGAGTTCCTTAACTTGGTTTCACTCAATCACCTTAGGATTCTCTCCCTGCCCACCTGAGTCGGTTTGCGGTACGGTCGTTGTTGCTTCAACGTTTAGCGGCTTTTCTTGCGAGCATGGGATCACTGACTTCAGGACCGAAGTCCACCACGTCACATCTCAGGATTGACCTTCCGGACTTACCAGGAAGATCTCCCTACATGCTTGAACCGGAATCCAATAACCGGCACAGCTACCCTTCTCTACCCCCGCATCACTCCACAACATCGGTGCAGGAATATTAACCTGCTTCCCATCAATTACGCCTTTCGGCCTCACCTTAGGGACCGACTAACCCTGGGAAGATTACCTTGACCCAGGAAACCTTGGGCTTCCGGCGAGCGTGTTTCTCACACGCTTTTCGCTACTTATGTCGGCATATGCTCTTGTAGTTCCTCCAGCATCCCTCACGAGACACCTTCGCAGGTTGCTACAATGCTCCGCTACCACTCTTACGAGTCCGTAGCTTCGGTGGCATGCTTAGCCCCGTTACATTTTCCGCGCAGGAGCACTTGACCAGTGAGCTGTTACGCTTTCTTTGAATGATGGCTGCTTCTAAGCCAACATCCTGGCTGTCTATGCGCCCCCACATCGTTTTCCACTTAGCATGCTCTTTGGGACCTTAGCTGACGATCTGGGCTCTTCCCCTCTCGACAATGACCCTTCTCAGCCACTGTCTGTCTGCCGTCCTAACCATACGGGTATTCGGAGTTTGAATGGGTTTGGTAATCTGGTAAGACCCCTAGCCCAGTCAGTGCTCTACCCCCCGTAGGAAACGGACGACGCCATACCTAAATATGTTTCGCGGAGAACCAGCTATCACCCAGTTTGATTGGTCTTTCACCCCCATCCACAAGTCATCCCAAGCCTTTTCAACGGCTACGAGTTCGGTCCTCCACTGGGAATTACCCCAGCTTCAACCTGCTCATGGATAGATCACCGGGTTTCGGGTCTAACGCCACGTACTAAGCGCCCTATTCAGACTCGCTTTCGCTGCGACTACGGTGCTGAACACCTTAATCTTGCACGTAACGTTAACTCGCCGACTCATTATGCAAAAGGCACGCCGTCACTTACGCTCCGACTGCTTGTAAGCGCATGGTTTCAGATCTATTTCACTCCCCTCACCGGGGTTCTTTTCACCTTTCCCTCACGGTACTATTTCACTATCGGTCTTTAGGTAGTATTTAGCCTTGGAGGATGGTCCCCCCAGATTCAGACAGGATTCCACGTGTCCCGTCCTACTCGGGTACCAGTTAAGCCTTTTGTGTTTTCGCGTACGGGGCTATCACCCACTATGGCCGGACTTTCCAGACCGTTCCACTAACACTCGAGGTCTACGTTACTGGCCCCACAACCCCGCAGAGAAAAATCCCTGTGGTTTGGGCTAATCCGGGTTCGCTCGCCACTACTACCGGAATCTCGGTTGATTTATATTCCTTCAGGTACTTAGATGTTTCAGTTCCCTGAGTTTGCTCCACACTAGCTATGTATTCACTAGTGGGTACCGCCGAAGCGGTGGGTTTCCCCATTCGGACATCTCCGGATCAAAGGTTATTAGGCACCTCCCCGAAGCATTTCGCAGCCTATCACGTCCTTCATCGCCTCCTAAAGCCTAGGCATTCACCATGCGCCCTTAGTAGCTTACTAACTCGCCGTCAACTCTCCACTTGGTAAAACCAAATCAATGCCTTGCTTTTCAAACGCTGGCTGCGTCACCATCCTCGCTGCGGTCCTCATTTACCAAAAGTAAACTCCGGCCCTCGCTCGGTGGCTTCTTGCCATCATTTTGAAAATCAAACCATCTTAGTGATTCGTTTTCCAACTAGTATGTTGCAGAAGCTAGAATCCAATGAATTTCTATCGTTCTTGAACAATTTCGATATTCAGTTGTCAAAGATCTGAAGGATTACTCCCTCAAAGCTGAACAGCGACATACGCATAAAAACCAAGGTTACTGGTAACCTGGATTAGAGACTCTCTTGCGAGAGTGACTCGGAATCCTTAGAAAGGAGGTGATCCAGCCGCAGGTTCCCCTACGGCTACCTTGTTACGACTTCACCCCAATCACGACTACAACCTTGGTAGGCTGCCCCCTTGCGGTTGGCTCACCTGCTTCTGGTTATAATCACTTTCGTGGTGTGACGGGCGGTGTGTACAAGGCCCGGGAACGTATTCACCGAAGCGTGCTGATCTTCGATTACTAGCGATTCCAGCTTCATGAAGTCGAGTTGCAGACTTCAATCCGGACTGAGACAGTGTTTTTGGGATTAGCTCCACCTCGCGGCTTCGCGACCCTTTGTCTCTGCCATTGTAGTACGTGTGTAGCCCTGGACGTAAGGGCCATGAGGACTTGACGTCATCCCCGCCTTCCTCCGGTTTAACACCGGCAGTCCCCCCAGAGTGCCCAACTTAATGGTGGCAACTAAGGGCAAGGGTTGCGCTCGTTGCGGGACTTAACCCAACATCTTACGACACGAGCTGACGACAGCCATGCAGCACCTATCTCCCTGTCCCCGAAGGGAAAATGACATCTCTGCCACTGTCAGGGGATGTTAAGCCCAGGTAAGGTTCTGCGCGTTGCTTCGAATTAAACCACATACTCCACCGCTTGTGCGGGCCCCCGTCAATTCCTTTGAGTTTTAGTCTTGCGACCGTACTCCCCAGGCGGGATACTTAATGCGTGAGCTACGGTACTCAGGAGGTTAACATCCCGAGCACCTAGTATCCATAGTTTACGGCGTGGACTACCAGGGTATCTAATCCTGTTTGCTCCCCACGCTTTCGCGCCTCAGCGTCAGTGCACCGCCAGATAGCCGCCTTCGCCTCAGGTGTTCTTCCCGATATCTACGTATTTCACTACTACACCGGGAATTCCGCCATCCTCTCAGGCACTCAAGACTAGGAGTTTCGACTGCCATTCCCAGGTTGAGCCCAGGGATTTCACAATCGACTTTCTAGCCCGCCTACGCGCGCTTTACGCCCAGTAATTCCGAACAACGCTTGCACCCTTCGTATTACCGCTGCTGCTGGCACGAAGTTAGCAGGTGCTTCTTCTTCTGGTACCGTCAGAATTGCCAACTGTTCGCAGGCAACCCCTTCTTTCCAGCCGAAAGAGCTTTACAACCCAAGAGCCTTCTTCACTCACGCGGCGTTGCTGCATCAGGCTTGCGCCCATTGTGCAAAATTCCCTACTGCTGCCTCCCGTAGGAGTCTGGGCCGTGTCTCAGTCCCAGTGTGACTGATCATCCTCTCAGACCAGTTACCCATCGTCGCCTTGGTAGGCCATTACCCTACCAACTAGCTAATGGGACATAGGCCGCTCTAGTAGCGCAAGCTTATAAATAGAGGCCTGCTTTAGACTCACGTCATTATGCGGTATTAGCCACAGTTTCCCGTGGTTATTCCCCACTACAAGGTACGTTCCTATGTATTACTCACCCGTGCGCCGCTCTACTCATCCCGAAGGACTTTCTCGCGCGACTTGCATGTATTAGGCACGCCGCCAGCGTTCGTTCTGAGCCAGGATCAAACTCTAATGTTTAAATCATGGCCGTTACTTTAATTCGGAATTCTTACTTGCGTAAGAATTGATCAAGGTAACAGTTTACTTTGTTTTTACGAGCCAATGACTCGTGAAGTGATCTCGCGATCAACTTCGACAGTAACCTGTTATTTGGTTTCTTGTTTCTGTCGCTATTCAGTTTTCAAAGAGCACTCGACCTATCTCAGTTTTCGTCAGCCTCTTCAGCTACTTACTTACCGTTCGTCGAGGAGTTCCGCACTTTACTCTCTTCGCTTTTTTTGTCAACCCTTCGTTTCACTTTTTTTCAGTGTCTCGCCGGGTCAGCGAAGTGGCTCAGTGCCGAGGAAGGTGAATCTACGCTTCTAAAAACTTTTGTCAACGCAGCTTTGAAGGTTTTT
>VGTI01000039.1 GCA_016874735.1 Deltaproteobacteria bacterium | reverse complement strand
GCCGGGCCTTTGGCTACCGCAACATGGATTACTTCAAACTCAAAATCATGCAGGTCTGTGGCTACCTGCGCTCTAGGGTCCTGGAGAGCCAGCCCTCAAGGACTTAAACTTTTTTGCAGATGAGGGAAATCGCAGACAACGGCCTGGGAACCGCCTGTTTTCACCACACCTAACACCCCAATTTTACAAGCAATATTCATCATCCATTTAGTTTTCAGCTGATTTGCCGATGGCCTTTGTAGGGTTAACTTTAGCAACAGTCGTAGCATCACTCAGGTTGGTGATTTGGTTATGAGGAAGGGACGACTAACCATTAGGACACGAAACACACTCAGCACGACTTTGCTGACTACGTGTAGCTTTGCCACCGTGCTTGGTGCGGGTCATGCTTTGGGGCAGACAGGTCCAGGCGCCATGCTTAAGCCATTTAATTGGAACCGTAGCCCTAAAATATCCTGCTCGGGACTTGTCGGTGGCACCTGGGTCGATGTACCTGGTGACAACATATACGGAACGACTGATTTTTGTATTCAAAAGTATGCAGCCTCAAATGTCGGCGGTGCCCCCACGGCGCAACCGGGTACGGTACCTTGGGTAAACATCAGTCAAACTACGGCGGCTAGCACCTGCAGTAGTCTCGGCAACGGTTATCACCTCCTGACTAATCCTGAGTTCATGACCATCGCAGCCAGCATCGCCCGTACGCCGAGTAATTGGAGCGGTGGGGCCATTGGTAGCGGCACTCTGGTGCAGGGCAATATCGGCGGTGTCACATCCGCTGGCTGCGCTGCCGATGCTAACGACGCCAACGCCTATGTGAACAGTAGCTGCACGGCAAGCAACGCAGGCACCTTTGCCAATCGGCGGACGCAGTTTCTTTCAACTGGGCGGGTGATTTGGGATTTCGTTGGCAACATCATGCATAACATCAACTATACAAACCTGAGCGATAAACCCGGAGCCACCAATTCATGGTACGAGTTTACGGACCCAGCGCTAGCTACCGGGACTGCAACTTTGCCGCGGACTCAATTAGTTCCAGTGTCGAGTACGCAGAGCTGGTGGAACGATAACTGGAATTCGACGCAGCGGGTGGGACAGTTTTTTCCCGCTCCGAATGGCAGCGGTGGTGCTATGTATCGCGGCGCTGCCTTCCCAAGCGGTAGCTTGACAAGCGGTCTTTTTACTGCAGCGATGGATAACACCCCTACCCTAGCGGGAACGCACTACGGCATCCGTTGCGCATGGACTCCAGGCGAGTGCACGGGGCTGGCTGGCGGCAACTGGGTCAAGGTTCCCGGTGACCCGGACTTTGGCACCAGTGAATTCTGTGTCCAAAAATACCCAGCCTCCAACGTCAGCGGTATCGCGACAGCTCAAGCTGGCCAGGCGCCTTGGGTTAACGTCAGCTTTACTGCAGCTAAAGCCGCATGCGCAGCGCTTGGGACAGAATACCACCTGATCACCAATCCAGAATGGATGACCATCGCCACCAATATTGCACGCACCCCGAGCAACTGGAGCGGTGGAGTAGTTGGTAATGGTACGCTCTCCCGAGGTAATAGCGGCAGTGTCACCACTGCGGCCTGCGCAGCATCTGCAAACGACACCAACGCCTACGTCGATAGCAACTGCGTGGGGCAAAATACGGGCACGTTCAGTTTGAGGCGCACGCAAAATTTGGCCAGCGGCAATGTCATTTGGGACGTTGGTGGAAACCTCTGGCAGTGGGTAGATTACGTCAACACCAGTGACAAACCAGGGGCTGGCACGACAGTACAGGAGCTGACAGCATTTGCTGGGACTATCAGTACCCCCATCAACAACCTTTTACCCGTCAGCCCGTACCAAAGTTGGTGGACCAACACCTGGAATTCAAACAAAAACGCGGGACAATACTACGCAGGTACCAACGGCACCGGTGGCTATATGTGCCGCGGAGGACGCTTCGACACTGGAGTAATGGCTGGCCCCTTCGCAACCGCCTTAGATTCACTCGCAAGCCGCACCTGGGATGGTATTGGGTTTCGCTGCGTCCACTCACCTACAGGTCCGCAGTCGATCAGTAGTTTAAGGCTTTGGCTGAAGGCCGAGACCCTCACTGGCACGGCCGACGGGACGGCTATTTGGACTTGGAAAGATCAAAGCGGTAACGGCTTTGACTTAAGCCAAAGCACTGCGGCCAATCGACCGACGTTTAAAATGGGACAGATTAACGGAAGGCCAGCAGTCAGATTTAATGGCTCAACCAACTACATGCAGGTCGCGTTCACTGGATCAATCACTAGCAAGACCATGTTTGTAGTTGCTAAACTCGGCACACTGACCCCCAGTGGAGCAGCCTATGGTGGAGCAGCGGTCACTGTGCAATCAGCCGATGGTTATACCTTCGATGCAATTGTTTACAACGAGTACACGGTGAAGCGCTGGATGAACGGGTCGGATGGATTTACGCGCACACCGTCAATGGTGTCCCCCACCGACGAGACCAGCATCGGTCCGCACATTGTCACCATCAGGTCGACCACCTCAGATTATGCACTCTATCGCAACGGTCAGCTCCTGCAGTCGACAACTACCTACTCACCGCCGACCATAACGAACGGCACCTTCAACCTCAGTGCACGCCACATCATCAACGGTACTCCGGTTAGTAACGGCTACTTCAACGGCGATATTGCCGAGGTCATTGTCTACGACCGCGCCCTGACCGAGGTCGAACGACAAAGGGTCGAGGCCTATTTGCGCACGAAATATGGCCTCTAAGGTCAAAATCGGTACGAAATTTCTACCCCTAATGTCGTGTACAAGGATCGGTAATTACGAAGGAAAAAAAATGATTTCCCGTAGTGCTTAAGTTTTAACCGGGACCTCCGAATGCGTAGGTAGGAGCCAGTGGGCGTAACACTGGAGCCGCAGGTGAGGAGGGGCCATGCAACTTGCTGGTACCACAGGAAAATTCCAGTCGATGCGGCGCAACCTGCTGCACGCACTGGTCTTTTGCCTCCTGGCCAGCCTTGCTCCCATGGCTCGTGCCGCCGAGGTTTTACCTCTGAGTTACTCTGGGCGGCTGACCAATGAGAGCGGCGCACCGCTCGTTGGCCCGGTGGACTTGAGCGTGAGCTTCTGGTCCGCAGGAACTAACGGAACCCGACTAGGCCCCAATCTGATTTTGAGTGCTGTTAAGCTAAATCAGGGTGTGTTTACAGTAGCGTTAGAGCTCAGCCCAGCAGAGATTACTGCTGTCTTCGGTAACGGCAGTGAGCCAGTATTCGTTGAAGTGAGCGCAGCTGGTAAGACCTATCCGCGGCAAGAATTTCACTTGGTGCCTTTTGCCCTGCGCGTGCCTACAGACAATTCGCTATCATTTGACGCTAACGGACAGTTAGGACTCGCTCTAAAGAGCAACGCTGGGCCCAACCAGTTCCTTACGCGCGGTGCAAACGGTCAGTTCAGTTGGGCCAGTCCCTCGCTGGCTACTCTGAGTGCTGATGCAGCTAGTGGTGCACCCGCAAGTTTGGGGCAAGTGCTGACATTCGACGGAGCGAAGTGGGTTGCCGCGTCTCCGGGTGTTGCTGGATTCGGTGCAGGTGAAGGCGTCGTCGTCACTAACGCCGGGGGGACCTCGACCATCTCTCTCGCTGAAATTGGGACTTCTGGAACCTATACGAAAGTTACAACCAATCGGTACGGCCAAATAACTGCGGGCGCGACACTAACTGCTGCTGATATCCCAACGCTCGATGCTGCAAAGATTGGGACTGGTTTATTAGGTAGGGCCAACGGCGGTACCGGGGTGAACTCGACAGCCACGTTCCCAACCTCTGGCGTGATCGTAACCGAGGATGCCAGTCAGACACTCACCAACAAGAGCCTAACGGCAGCAAGTCTCACAGCAGCGATCATCACATCGGGCACGGTTGCTGGACATTCGCTTATCACTGGTGCCACAAACATCACCACTACCGGAAGCATCGGTGCTGCGTCTGCCACGCTTGGGGGCAACCTCACGCTAAACGGCAACGGCACAAACGCAAGTCGGTTAGTTTTAGGCGATAAAGGAACCGCAAATTTCGTCGCCCTGAAATCTGCCGACACTTTGAGCAGCTCAGTCGTCTGGACCTTACCACCCGCTGATGGTAGTGCCGGCCAAGTGCTATCTACCGATGGTAGTGGTGCACTCGGCTGGACGTCCGGCCTAGCGCCGACCGGTGCTGCGGGTGGCGATTTGGTTGGAAACTTTCCTAACCCCACTCTTGCTGCGACAGGTGTCACAGCTGGGACTTATGCCAAAGTTGTGACCGACACCAAAGGTCGTATCACCGCGGGGCTACCATTGGCCGTGGCCGACGTGCCCACACTACCAGCTAGTATCATCGGCTCTGGTGTTTTTGGTGTCGATAAAGGCGGCACAGGTGCCACAACGTTTACCAGTAACGGGGTGATGCTCGGCAATGGCAACGGCAATCTCATTAGCACTGCTGCCGGCAACGCCTACCAAATCCTCTCCGTACCTGCAGGTGGCGGTATACCCAGTTTTGCTGCTCTCAACTTAGCGCAATCCGCGGCCGTCACAGGACTACTGGCGACGACTAACGGTGGTACGGGAGTTAATTCCACGGCCACATTCCCCACATCCGGCGTGATCGTGACTCAGACCGCAGCTGAAACGCTTACTAATAAGACGCTGACTAGTCCCGTTGTTAACGCGGGGACGATCAGCGGCAATTCGCTCATCACAGGCGCAACGTCCATTGATACCGCTGGCACAGTCACCTCAAGTGCTAACACAGTCCGCGGTAATCTGACTGTTCAGGGCGACGGTACTTTAGCAAACAAGATTTTATTAAACGATAAAGGCACCACAAACTTTGTCGCCCTTAAAGCAGCCGACACCTTGTCCGCGTCCACAGTGTGGACACTTCCGTCCACCGACGGCACATCAGGACAAGTGCTCATGACTAACGGTAGCGGAGGCCTCGGGTGGACATCGGGTTTAGCACCTACTGGTGCTGCGGGTGGCGATTTGGTTGGAAACTTTCCTAACCCCACTCTTGCTGCGACAGGTGTCACAGCTGGGACTTATGCCAAAGTAGTGACCGACACCAAAGGCCGCATCACCGCGGGGCTACCATTGGCCGTGGCCGACGTGCCCACACTACCAGCCAGCATTATCGGCTCCGGTGTTTTTGGTGTCGATAAAGGCGGCACAGGTGCCACAACGTTTACCAGTAACGGGGTGATGCTCGGGAACGGCACCGGCAATCTCATCAGCACCGCGGCTGGTAATGCTTACCAAATCCTCTCCGTGCCTGCAGGTGGCGGTGTACCCAGTTTTGCTGCTCTCAACTTAGCGCAATCCGCTGCCGTCACAGGATTACTCGCGACGACTAACGGTGGTACGGGGGTGAGTTCCACGGCCACATTCCCGACATCGGGTGTAGTCGTTACTGAGACTGCCGGAGAGACGCTAACCAACAAGACGCTGACAAGTCCCGTTATTAATGCAGGTACAATTAGCGGGGCCTCACTAATCACTGGTACAGCGTCTATTGATACCACTGGTACGGTCACAACCTCTGCTGCAACGGTTAAAGGCAACATCACGGTGGTGGGTAACAGTACCACAGCTAATAAACTCGTCTTGAATGACCGCGGTAGTGCTAACTTCGTCGCTCTAAAATCGCCTGACACCCTCGGTGCATCGACCACTTGGACACTGCCATCTACCGATGGCACCAACGGTCAATTGCTTTCCACCAACGGCAGTGGCGTCATGTCTTGGGTATCTGGTGCCGCTCCCACTGGCAGCGCCGGAGGTGATTTGGTTGGAAACTTTCCAAACCCTACTCTTGCTGCGACAGGTGTCACAGCCGGGACTTATGCCAAAGTTGTGACTGACACCAAAGGCCGTATCACCGCAGGGCTACCACTAACGGCTGCTGATATTCCGTCTTTGCCAGCAAGCTCTATCGGCTCAGGCGTCATTGGCGTCGCTAACGGTGGTACCGGTGTATCGACGACACCCACGAACGGTCAAATACTCATAGGCAACGGAAGCGGCTATGCGCTCGGCACGATCACGGCAGGTACCGGGATAAACGTCACCAACTCTGCCGGAGTTGTGACTATCGCATCCACAATCGACACGACCAAAGTGAATAAAACCGGTGATACGATGACGGGATCCCTTACAGTAAGCGGCGGACCGATCATTGGTACCTATGTAGCGGGCACTACCACCACGATCGACTGGAAAGGCGGCAACATCCAATCGACGAATGCTGCCGCCGGTGCCATCACTTTTGTCGCCAATTCCATGGTGGACGGCGCCAACTACACGCTAGCACTCACCAACGCTACCGGCGGTAACTACACTTTCGCAAGCACTGGCCTTACCTTCTACTGCAATCCCGCGTGCCCCGTGGTTGTGACTCCAGGAAGCGATACTCTAGTCACTCTGATCAAGGCTGGCACTAAAGTCTACGCATCTTGGGTCAAGGACTTTAGCGCCGCCACCAGCGGTGGATCGGTCGGCATCAACGACAACATTGCTATCACAGGAACTTTAACAACCACCGGCAATGTCGGCATTGGTTCATCGACACCGGCTGCCAAGCTCGACGTTAACGGCACGATTAAGGGTGGTGGGGTATTGGCTGGGATGTGGCAATCTGCGCCGACCACTAACATCACAATTCAAACTGCGGCGGTCACCAAAGTGCCTGATTCAACGGTATCTTTTACACTCGATCGCCCTGCCACAATATACGCTCACTATTCAATGAACGCATCCCCGGGCAGTAATCCTGGTGCAGACTATGTAAGTACCATCATCAATATCGACGGTGTTTACTATCAGGGATCCGGCTCTCACTTTCATCCATATTGCAGCGGTGATTGTAACATCCAATTATCTGGTTCTGCCGTTGCCAATCTAAGCGCAGGTGCACATACCGCCGACATATACTGGTGGTGTGCCTCTTGTGGTGTAATGTGGTACAGCTCTCCAGGTTGGACCAGCGGATCACCTGCAACTCCAATCGGCGGCCGCACCCTCACCGTCATGGCGTTTTATCAGTGATCACACTGTGCTCGTCAGGTTCACGTAAGCCGGTCCATCAGTCGCCGCCTAATAGTATTCAGATGCTCGTCGACGAGCAGGGTACCGTCCCTAAAGACAGGCCTAAGCAGGTCACCAGTCACTTGATCGTCTAAGTTTAGGCCTTCTTTGCAGACTAGCCTTTGACCGTCGTCGATCACGGCGACACAACCTCTTTGCGACGTCTTGACACCGTTATCGGTCTTTGGTGCCTTAAAGAGTTGATACTCAGTACCATCAACAACACAAGCAGTGGACTTAAGCGCAAACCCAAACGTATCCCTGGTGTTGAGCTGATAGGTCAGCGAGCCAATGCCATAAACCATATTGGTCGAGGCGAATCCCTTATCTTTGAGTAGTTGGCTGATACGTTCGCATCGCTCCAAATTAATAGAATCGCCATATATGGCGCCTACATGCGGATCGAGTTCACGGTAACCTTTGGTGTTGTAAGTGCCGCCGAATATATCCCACAGGCACTCGACCAGACCCTTGCAGGCGTGCTCATCAGCTGCTTCAGGGTCGCCACAAATGATTTTAACCGGGTCCCCACTGTCGGGCCTGATCACCATTTTGCCGTTGCGAGCCATCACCAAATCTTTGATCTTCGGCAACACGACACTCACAATGTTCCAGAAATCCCATGTATCGGATACTATCGATACAAAGCCGGTTGGATATACTTTGGTTAAAAGCCTCCTGAAGACCTCCTCTTCGCTGCGACCGTTGGCACACATCACGCTATGCTCCGTCGCCGGAATGGAGGTGCCAACTAGGTCAGTTTCAATGTTGGCGTTGTAGTATTTTTCGGCGCGGTAAATTGCCGGAATCGTGTCAGTACCAACAAACGAAAGTAAATGACCGACGCCACTTAGCATCGAGCTGTGCAGACTACTCATACCCCGCATAGAAAAATCATGACCCTGAAAACTCACTAGGTCCAGATTGCCGCCAGTTTCCTCAGCGTACTTGGTTAGAATCTTACGGTATTGAAAGGCTAGCGTAGCGCTAGTGCACGCCTGCCACAGCTCGCAAGATGCCAAGGTCTCAATGTAGTTTGTCAGCCAAAAAAATCGTGGATCCGTGTTTCTGATCGTCAGCATGGGCACTCGAATCGGAACCAAGGTCCCCTCAGCAACCGACTTAATTTCAAGCGGCAAATAGCCTAGATCATGTAGGTCCTCGATATGCTGCGTGTACGGCCTCTCATGCCCAAGGGTGTATTTAATAACCCGAGCGTAGTCCCTAACCACATCTGCCATAGGGAGGCGAAAAAAATGCTCGTTGAAGAAATCAACGAGATACTCCTTGATAAAACCCTGCAGACCAAAGCTGACGACGTGGTCAATCGATTTGATACGAGACTCTCGTGGTGTCCACGTCGAGTAGACAGTTTCAGTTCCCTCCGGGTATTGCTCGCGATGACTAATTTTGTAGAAGTCGCAAAGTAACAAGGCACTCAATTGGGCGTTCATAGAATCTCCGTTCACCAGACTTTGAATCCGTCTCGGTTGTGCAACAGTGAGTTTGTCGTGTAGATGGTGTCTATTCCAGCGTTGTGTAGGACATCTTTACCCAATGAAAACAGGCCATGGGACACCACCAGATCAACTGCCGCGACCTGCTCAGCACGCAGTTTGGCAGCCACCTCGACAAAGGTTCTGCCGCCGTCGCATAGGTCATCGACGATGCAAATACGTGCACCCTTTATTTGATGCCCCATCGTATGGAGAGTATGAGCAGTGATCGCACCAGTCAGTTGATCTCTCACCTTCTCACACCAAACATAACGTGATCCATATGCTGACACATGCAGGTGATTATAGCGTTGCCACGCACCCTTATCTGGGAAGCAAATTAGGTCATGGTTAATGACCGATTTGTGAAAGGACTCAGCTGACTCGGATTCAAAAAAGCACTGCGAGTGTTGGTCAAAGACTCTCACCTTTTCAATACCAGCCTCACGGATCAATTTATCTAGCAGATGAACTGCCCAAGTACTGCTGTTGCTTACGGGCTTATCCTGGCGAGCGTAGGGTAAATAAGGCGCATGCAGTTCAATGCGGGATCCGTAGAGAGACCGCAAAAGGTAGACAAGCTGCAAGAGCTGCGCAAGCTCATGCTCACCCTCAAACAGCCAAAGTACGCGCAGATTTGAAAGATCATTGCCGTGAGTGTCATCTACCTGCCAGACTTGGCTGGTTTTGTCTGGGAAGATCGTCGTTTTAAATGTGATTTCCTGGCTTTTGCTAAATAGTTTGAGCATCGACAAAGCCCTCGCCTAGATCGGTACGTTCAGAGGCAATACAAAGGTCACGCTGTGGCTAGCCTCTTGCCATTTAAACTCACAAGATTAGCGGTGACACTGACCGGAATTATATGTTTGCGACGAGATACATTAATAATCTTGGCTTTAATGATTCTGTGTATTGATACGACCGCCACAAACGAGTCAGATCGGGTTGTTTGTAAATCATCTGATTCAAGTGCGGCCGCAGTCAAAGCTTCTGCCGCTTCTTTTAAGGGGGCCAAGACAAAACGGAGTGGGAGCGTCGGAGCCGGCAGACGATACTTTGGAAACCGGCATCGACTCGGTCCTTCAGCAAAAAATTTGCTGAGATCATCGAGGTTAGAAGGCTCGCCTTGCTCACCGAGACCACTCAAGTAGCTTTTTAGGGAAGTAAGGTAGCCACCTAGTTCGTGGATCTTCTTTACAGCCGAGGCGTAAGACATTTGCGTCAGGGCTAGTACAAAAAGTAGCCGCGAGATTGGGGCCCTAAGGAGGTAAACGGGATTTTTTAAGGTAGCGGCAAACTTGTTCAAACTCGGGCGTCTCATATCTCATCCTAACCACACAGGAGAGCCGAAAAGGCATCGTTGATAAAACCCGTACAGCAAGTTGCGTGCCATTTCTTCAGGGAGCCCAATTAGTCTATTTATTACGGTGCGTTATCTTCAATCGCCGCGAAACCTAGCCTACCCCGCCGGCGGTTTCAAACCTGTACTACCGGCAGGGGTAAATAATCATTTTGATACCAGCGCCAGACCGTCACGGCGCTTTATTGGCCAGCACACTGTGCTCGTCACGGATCTGCTCGAGATCGCTGATGATGGCCTTACCATCAAGCTGACCATCTCTGGTGAACTGCTTTAAGTATTCAGCTATGTCTACGGTAGTCAGCCTAAGCTGCAGGCGCTTTCTGAAGCGTAAGTGATGGAGCCCACCGCTGACCGCGATAAGCATCTTGCCGTGACCGAGAAGCTGCAGAACGTCGACGATACCGCCCCGCACTGTCATGGGTTTACCGTGCTTGTCCAGCCCGTTAGGACGCTTCATTCGGCCCTCAGGGAGAAAGAGCATGACGGCATTTGGATCAATCTGGTCCAGAAACTGCTGCCAGCTCTCATCGCGTTTACGTGTGAGCGCGATTACCTGGGGTGCCAGAATGCGAAATAATCTGCCCGCTATAGGACGATTCATAGTCAGATCGGCGGCAGGAAACATACCGCGACTGGCAATACGCCATAGAAATCCGACCGGTAAAACTGCCGCAAATATGGGCTCAAGGAGGCTCGTATGATTCAAAATCACAGCAAGCCTAATATCGCTCCAGTTACGACGCTCCGGCTTAGGACCAAACCAGGCGACGTCGAAGCGAAAGTACAGAAGACTAATCATCTTAATCTTCATGAGCACAAGAAAACGGATGAAGCTCATACCCACCACCAATGAAGCGATCCAGACCCGATTCGATCTGGACATGACCCGATTCCCGCACCATAGTACTTGAGATGGATCGGTCACTAAACGGGAGTTTAGCCCTATGAGTCTATGGACACTCATATTGCCCGGCGCAGGCGCAGTGGGCCTGATGATGGTGGTGATTTGGTACCTAGGGGTCCGCCACCATGATGTCAGCTTCGTCGACCGGGTGTGGGGTCTAGGATTTGTGTTAGCCATGGCAGGGTACTGCTGGCAAGCAGGAGAGCTCGACCCTAGAAGTGGCCTGACCTTGGCCTGCGTCGCCCTCTGGGGGATACGTCTATCTTGGTATCTCCATCGCCGTAATAGTGGCCAGGGCGAGGACCCACGCTACACGGCCATGCGTAACAAAATTGGGCCCAGTTTTGTTTGGAAGAGTTTCCTCCGCGTCAACCTCCTCCAAGCAACGATACTCCTGATAGTCTCGACCCCTCTAGCGGTGATTGCCGGCGGCGGCGGAGACGCCTTTCCCACCGTATTTGATATCATAGGGTTCGCCGTATTCGCTTTGGGTCTTGGATTTGAGGTCATCGGCGATGCCCAGCTCAAGACCTTTAAGGCTAATCCGCAAAACCGTGGCCAGGTGCTCCGCAGTGGCCTTTGGGGTCTGACGCGCCACCCCAATTATTTTGGCGACAGCCTACTGTGGTGGGGCTTCGGTATCATCAGCCTTTCCTGCCCCGGTGGTTACTGGACCTTAGTCGGTCCAGCATTGATGACATTCCTACTGCGGCGTGTCTCAGGTGTGACGTTGCTTGAAGCCGATCTTGTGAGGCGTAAGCCTGGATACGCAGCCTACGTGGCTGAGGTACCACCGTTTTGGCCGCGACTATTACCACGCCGCTCAGCTAAGGAGTAACGAGAAGTGATAAACAGAAGATCTGTGGCACTCACAGCGCTGTTATACGTGACCACCGCAATGCCGCCTGCAGTGGCTCAGCAGCTCAGTGTGGCCGATTTTTACAACCAAACATCTCTCGCCAATATGAAAGAGATGGTAGAGAAATTCTACGCGTCGGACTGCGTCTTTGAGGATCCAGTCACGCATCTTGAGGGTCGGGATAAGCTCCTCAGCTACTACCGCCATATGTATGAGGGTGTGAGCAAGATCCGTTTTGAATTGGCGACCCAGGTACGCCAGGGCGACGAGGGCTTCGCCTCCTGGACGATGTATCTCAACACGCCCAAACTTGAAGACGGCGAGACCGTTACGGTTAAAGGTGTGTCGCAGTTTCGTTACCGCGGTGACTTGGTGGTCTACCACCGTGATTACTTTGACCTAGGTGAAATGGTCTATGAGCACGTCCCAGTCGTGGGATGGCTCACGCGTAAGGTTAAGGCTCGTTTAGGTGATCACGAATCCTAAGGATTGGGACTCGCCATCAACACACCTTCCACTTCCGTCTTGCGCCCTCGGTTGTCCAGGGTTTCTAGACGCATCTCGAAGCCGTCCCCAAGGGTCATGTCAAACTGCAGTGGCGCCAGACCAAAGCTATAGCCCTGAAGCTTACTTACAAGGTTAACAGACTCCCAGTTTGACTTGCCAACAGCGCGGTACTTCAACTGGACGCTTACCAGCTTACTTACTGCAAGATCCGCCAGTGCTCGCGGCAGTTCATTCGCTTCAGCAACCTTGCGGAAAAAGGGCTGTCCGGAAGAATCGCGGCTAGCTATCTTGTCACGCAGGATAGATTCATCACCTATCAGCATAATCGGTGCGATCATAACACCGTCAGCCTTGAGTGCCCATGCCTCGCGGACTCCATCACGAACCGTAGGGATACCGTCAGTGACAAAGTAGATTTCTCGTTGCACATGCGTCCGTCCAAACTTATCGAGCATCTTACCTGCAGTAGACAAAGCAGCAGCGTAATCTGTCTCACCGTCTGCAGCACAAAGGACGTTGGCAATCGGGCGACGCGTCGATGATTCCAAATCAGCAAATAGAGTTGCCCCATTCGTATGGAACTCGCTCGACTTGGCAGTGACTCTGGAATTAAAGGTAATCAAGCTGACGCGCGCTGAGCCATCGGCGGGCAATTTGGCGAGAACGTGGCGCACGGCCTCCATGCGTCCGCAAGAACCATTGCGCATCGGATCGTGGTTGAATCCATCGCCCGTTCCTGGACCCATGGATCCCGTTACGTCAACCACCAGCACAATCTCGCGCGGCGTCGGAGCAGGTTCACAGACGGTGCCACTGAAGGTTACCGCGAGCTTCGATGCCTGACCCAAAGTAACCGCATGCCGCCCGCCACCAACTATGGCCCCTGAGTCTAAGGCGGTATGCTGACACGGTAGACGCCACTGTATGCTCAAGGTATCAAGACCAGGTACCGCACTAGGATCACGAGGTCCCTCCGGGCCCGCGGTGTCGGGGATGTCCCTACTACCGGAACCCTGCCGCGGACCGTTTCCTTTGCGCGCATCGCCGCTATCATCTTTTTCAGCGCCACCGGGTGCCTTAGCCGTGTCGTGGGTAGTGGCTTGCAGTGCCTCGCCACGCGTCGCACTATCCGCAGTCTCTTGTTCCACACGCTTAAAGGTCATGGGGCCCTCGCCACACGCCACCATGCCAGCCAGACCCAAGACTATCAGGGACCAATCGCGAACATTGAGGCGGCGTGACTGTTTAAGACCGGACATGACTAACCTCCAAACGCTGCAGTTCCGCTAAACTTGGATGCGCTAACCTAAGTCGCTAAAGACTATGACGCATCGACCGATACCAAGTCTTGCATCGCCTAAATCTTGGACAGCCTTTAGAATTAGGGCCGCCTTGCGTCTTAAACCTGGAATTCGCCGAACTTTTTTTTGTCTACGCCACCGGCGTCGTGCACCAGTTGACCCGACTCTGGAGAGGACCATATAATTTTAGTGATGCTACAAAAATCGCAAAACAAATTGAGAGTTCAGGGGCTTCCCCAGCAATTGTCGATGTCCGCCACTGTCGGCCCATGGTTGGCTGGGATATTGGTATTTCTGGCTTTTTTTCACGGCAATTTTTGCCTCGCTAAGCCTCAGCGCATATTGTCAGCAACACTGGCGAGTGACGAAATGCTCACCGCCATCTTGGCAGCATCGTGCGAGCCGCGACCGTGCCAATCGGCACTTGCCAGATTGGTGGCTGTCTCGCGATTTGCTGATGATCAGCGCTACAGCAACATCACCGCAATGGCGAGCGGCATCAAGGGCCGCTTTCACGGTGACGTCGAGCAGGTTGTGAGGTTCAAACCAGATCTCGTTATCCTAGCAAGCTTTAGTCGCCCCGAAATTATCAGTAGGCTGCAGAGTATGCAGATCGCGAAATTTATGATGACCGATCTCGTGAGCATAGAGGCGATTGAGTCTACCATTAAATCATTGGGCGAACGTATTGACGAGCCAGAGGCTGCAGCTAAAGTCGTGACCGAGATGAAATCTTCACTCGCATTAGCCTCAGAAAAAGGGGAAAAAACACGAGCGCAACCGAGCGTACTGCATATCTACGATGATGGAACAATTAGCGGACGAAATACTTTATTCGACGCGATCTCCACCGCAGCGGGCGCCACCAATGCAGCTCACGATCTCGTTAACGGCTGGCAAAAATTAAGTGTCGAAGCTCTACTTAACCTAAACCCAAGCTTCATCGTCGTTGGCGGTACACCCAACACCAGTCGTGACGAGGAGTCAGCCAAACTCAAAGCCATACCAGGCATTAGTAAGCTTGCCGCGTGGAGCGCCGGACGTATCATCGTGATTCCAGACTCTGAGCTCGCAGCAGTCTCACCGCATATCACCAAAGCCGTTGCCAAACTCAAGTCTGCTCTAAAAAACGAACCACCAGTCACCGAGGCTCAGGCCAAATGATGCCACACCGTAAACAATCGGTTTGGATCATCAGCATTGTGACCTTAGCTGTCGTTGTGGTGGCAAGTTTGATTTTTGGCGGATCGGTACTAAATTGGGATGATCTTACCCTCGGATTTACCAACCACCTGGGTGGAGCCGCAACAACCGAGTCTGCCTCCATGGCTTGGACGATCCTGACTGAGCTGAGGATCCCGCGTGCACTGACTGCAGCACTTGTGGGCAGCGCTCTAGCAGTAGCAGGCGTGCTCGCCCAGGGCTTATTCCGGGAGAACTTGGCAAGCCCAACGGTACTAGGCACCGAGGCTGGCGGTAGTATCGCGGCAGCTATTGCCTTCATGCTCGGCTGGGCTCACGAGAATCCGTTACTTTTGCCCTTAGCTGCATTTGCCGGTGCCATCGCTACGACCCTCATGGCATTGGGCATTGCCAAGCGCTCACAGTCACAGGATTCCATCACGAGCTCAACTACGCATATCATGCTCTCGGGTTTTGCCATTAACGCACTTCTAGGTGCAGGGACATCTTACCTCATCACGATGACACTGGAAGAACCAGGACGCAGTGGTCGGGCCCTATCGTTCCTCATTGGGGGCCTGGCAGCCAAAGGCTACGAGCACGTGATCATCGCTGGCGTGACGCTTAGCATGGGACTGATCGCTGGTCTCAAAGTCGCTGCAGCACTGGACGTCTTAGGCCTCGGAGAAGACACGGCTCAGTCGCTGTCCATCGACCTTCAGCGTCTACGGCGACATACCATTGCGGTCATAGGCATATTAGTAGCAGGCGCTGTGGCTGCTGCTGGCGCCTTACCATTTGTTGGACTCATCGTCCCGCACATCGCCAGACGTCTAATTGGAGCCAGTCACCGCGGCCTCGTGGCACTTGCGGCTGTGCAGGGAGCAACATTGGTAGTGGCAGCTGACCTTGCCGCAAGATGGCTCAGGGCACCTATTGAACTCCCAGCTAGCATCCTCACTTCAGCCCTGGGTGCGACATTTTTCCTCCTATTGCTGGCCCGTCCAAGTAAAGGAGGATCAGAATGAGTGCTAATCGCTCACTTGGTGTCAAAGACGTCAGCTGCGTCATAGCAAATCACCGCAGCTTAGATCAGATCAGCGCCATGCTTGATCCCGGCAAAATCACGGCGCTCATAGGCCCCAACGGTGCCGGCAAATCAACTCTCCTCAAAGTCCTGGCCGGCATCATCAGCCCAAGCACTGGAGAGGTTGTGGGGCGCGGTACGACTGCCCTCGAGCACAGCAAGATCTGCACGTGGCTCCCCCCCACGACGCAAGTCGCCTTCGACTACACTGTGTTTGAAGTGGTGCGCATGGGCCTCTTCCCGTGGCACCAAGGACGCCCCACGCGCCGTCACGACGAGTTAACTATGGCCGCACTCACAGGGCTTTGTGCCCACGAGCTCGCCAGCCGCAGCATTATGCAACTATCGAGCGGCGAGAAACAACGCGTTATGCTGGCGCGCGCTCTAGTCGCACCGTCGTCCTATCTACTACTCGACGAGCCGCTCACTAATTTGGACCTACAAACCAGCTACATGATGCTCGAAATCCTAAAGGCACGGGCCAAAAGCGGCACGGGCATCATCATATCGCTCCATGATATAGCGCTAGCCTCGGAACTCACAAATGACTTCGTATGCTTGCATCAGGGGCGATTGGTAGGTCACGGTAATCTCCATCAGGCACTTAGTGAAGGGTTGGCAGAGCGAGTGTTTGGTGTCCGTGCGTCGCATACTAGCGGCCGTTGGTTTATCAGTGGAGTGGCGGCGACTTAGGTATTATAGGGACTTTGCAAATTATGTTATGTTGGCCATAGCTATGAAAAATGTTCGATTAACAACACAAGAAATTGAGCAAATTATTGCCGCTGGCGTCACTACGCTTGGCGAGAACCTAAGAGAAGTTAGGCTATACGGATCTCGCTGTGACTTGGAAAAAGCAGGTGGAGACATTGATCTTATTTTTGAAATCCAGGAAGCATCAAACGATAAGTTTCTAGATATACAAAGACTACGCAGCGAACTCGTCAGAAGATTGGGAGAGCAAAAATTTGATATTCTGATCATCTGCGAAAATAAATACTTTAATAGTGAGCGAGAAAACAATTTTTACGAATTAATTTCCAAGAAAAGCAAAATACTTTGGACGACAAATGACTGATCCTATCATTAGACAACTAAAGATCGACCTAGATTTGGGCCGTAGAGCAGTCCATGTATTCAATCAAAGTACCATTAAATCAGAATCATTACTCAAAGAGGCCGGTAAACGGCAACTCACCGACGATGAACGAGAGAGCTTAGAAGCTCTTACCTCTCGCTATGGTCGCGCTCTCGACTTTTTAACTCAGAAATTGATGCGCACTATCGACCGGATCGAGTTGACCGACGACGGCAGTGTCCTTGATCGCATTAATCGATTCAAAAAGAGGCGCATCCTTCGCGATGAAATCAACTACGCTCTGCTCAAAGACCTTCGCAACCAAATCGTTCATGAATATATCATCGATGAAACTGACAGGGTGGTCACTGAGGTCCTAAATTTCGCTCCACTACTAATAGAGATGTTTGCTAAGGCTGAAGAGTACTGCCGCGCAAAGGGCTTTATCTCGTAGCTACTTATGTTGATTAGATCATGAGAATAACTCACCCTGATCCACCTTTAACAACGACAAATCCCTAGGTGACTGCTCCATGATTCGTTCTGCCCTCCTGACCATCATCATTGCGGCCCTCACATCCTCCTGCGCTCTACGACGCGGCAGCAGCAAGCCTAAAGTTACCAACGGTAAGCGTACGACTCAGTACCCTGCCGTTGTGGAAATTAGAAACGGCACGAGCAGATGCACAGGCACGTTTATCAGACCTAACACCCTCATCACTGCGGCCCACTGCGTGAGCAACCGGGAGCTTCCGATATTCGTCCCCGCCCTAAATGTTGCGAGTAACAATGTCGTGGTACATCCGGACTATACGGGAGGCCCCGCCATGCCTCCTCACGATCTGGCATTTGTCTTCTTTCCTGATGATGTTGGCGATCAAACGCTCAGCATTAAACTAGATCCGGCGGCGGAGGGCGACCCCGTTCAGCTGATTGGCTTTGGAGACAATCAGTATTTTGAGGGAACCGACTCAGCTGGATCCGGCATCAAACGTATCGGCACCAATCAAATTGAAAAAGTTGAAAATGGTGCCATTGCATTACTAGGTCAGACTGGTGCCAATGCTACCGATGCGACTAGTCCAGATGGCACGCGCTCAGCTTTAGGATCGGGTGACTCGGGTGGACCATTACTAAGCAAAAAAGGCGACGTTATAGGGATCGCAGCCTTTGTGAAGCGTGAGTCTGCCAACGACGTTAGATCATACTACACGTCACTTGCAAGCGAGACTGCGTTCATCGAAAGTACACTTGCTAACAATGTAACGGTGGAACCGGCATCGTTTCTCAAAAAATGCAGGGACTCAATCAAAAGCCCCAGTGTAAAAACCATTATGCAACGATCAGGTGATGATGGTTCCTGTGACACAGCCTATGCCTACCTAGCAACTATTACCACTTTGACCCTATCGCCTGATGACACAGTCGCGCGTGAATTCGATCTCTCATTGATCGCTGATATTACCTGGCTCACCAATATCCAGGCCGACGGGGTTAAGCTCTCCAATTTCGATGCTATTGGTGGGATCACAAAGTTAGAGCGAGTGACGCTAAAAAACACGGGAGTCACGAACCTTAGTCCACTTGCGCATTCCTATAGCCTCATAGCTGTCACTGTCGATGAAAGCAACGATCTACCTACCAATAGTTTAGATGACCTGCCAAACTTAGCTGCGATCACTGTTAACGGTAAATCTATTTCCACCAAGAACTTTATGCGCGAGCGCATTCTCGGTGGAACTTGGGCACGTGAGTGTCATCGACCTGTAGATTCCTCGATTGACCAGTTTCTTCGCGAAGTGATTATGTATGATCCACAAATCAGTAGCATAGAATATGTCGGTCATCTTTACAGCGAGGCCGGGTGCACTAAGAAGCCATCCTTGACGATCAAAAACAATTATCTTGTAAGTAAGTTGATTCCTAACGCAGCAGATAAAACATTCAGCCTCGACATTGCGCCACAGTTATCGCGGCGCAGCCTAACTGTGTACGATGACAGCTGGATGCCATCTAAAATGAGAGATGCGATCCGCTCAGAATGCCGTTATGAGATCGGCAAACCCACGACGTCCTGCGAGTTTTATGGTTCGCTTTATCCATTCACCACGATAAGACGTGATGGCAAGCAACTACTTATTGGCATCAGCGCGGAAAACGGGAAACCAGACGGCAAGAGCGCTGCCGAGCGCTACACAAGAATCGATCCGAATCAGGTTTTGCAAATCTCTGATACGCCAAATTACAGTTATTTCAATAACTTTTAATGGCTTTAACTTAAGCTAACTAGCGCGACGCTGCGCGCTAGCCACCTGTGCAGCCACCTTGGCGGCAATCTCGCGGTAACAGTCCTCTTGCACAAAGTGCTTGGCCGGCAGTGTCGTGATCTGATTACATGTAAAAACCTGCCGCGCATGTTCCCCGTATACACTGAGAGGAAGCGCATGATCGTCTGCCCCCCAAATGATTTGGCGCGGACCTGTATAGGCTTTAGCAGCACGGATTATCCGATCCTCAAAAACTTCCGTCATCTCAAAAGCGCGCATGATCCGCAGAAAGCTCCGCCCATGATCGTCACCCTTTAGCAGCTGGTAATAAGCACGGTACTCATCGCGCGATAATTTGTTCATGAAGCCATGACTATTTAAGGTAAAAGCGAAGCTCTGCTCATTCAGCGCTGCCAGACTAAGTTCTCCGGCTAGTGGTACAGTAAATATCCGCATCATCGGATGCGGCTTGAATTTAGTGGGTAGCGTCATAGTATTCAGAACGGTCAGGGAGCTAATTTGATCCCTGAGGCGTTCGAGAATTCCAAAGCCCACGGGACCACCGATATCATGTACCAGTAAATGAAATCTGCCTAGGTTCATGCTCTCAATCAGCTTCGTTGCAAACACGCCTAGACCACTCCAACTGTAATCAAACTGATCAGGCCTATCCGCAAGCCCAAGCCCAGGCAGATCAAAAGCTATGCCACGCATGCCAAGACTTGCAAGTTCAGGCAGTAACTTTCTGTAGCAGTAGGCAGAGGTCGGTACGCCGTGGATACAGACCACTGCTTCGCCCTGACCTTGATTCCACACACGAGTCGCCACGCCGTCTACGCTGTGAACGGCAGACTGATCTCGCCAAGCTTCTACCACGGGTGCATACTTCATGGTGAAAATCCTTTCGCCAAGTGCCTTTGTAGCTAAATGACCGCCTTCGCCTTAGCAACCAACTCGTCGACCGACCACTGATCGTCGGCAAAGTTTCCGTATTTCAAGTCCAATATGAGCCCATCACGATTGATTAAAAAGTCAGCTGGCATACCGCGTCTGCCGTTTTCCGGTTTTTTAAGGAGAAGACGCGGATCGATTATTTGAAGCCCCTTTAGGACTGCCACTATATTTTTGGGATTTAGTTCACCACAAAGGGAAGTCTCGACGCCAAACGATTTGTAGTGCGTCTTGACCGGATCAGCCACACAGCCAAACGGTAAATTTGCCAAATGAGGCATCATTTCAGCAGCGCTTGAGTGAAAAAACACCAACTCTGAAATCCCCGACGCCTTGATCTCATCGTAGCGTTTCATCACGCTACGCATATGCAGATTACAAATGGGACACCCAGCATAACGGCGAAACTGAATGTGCAACAGCGGGGTATCCTTGTAGGGAACCGTAATTGAATCCCCCTGTATCGTGTAAAAGGTCGTATCGGGTATGTTGGCACCAATGTGAAGACGGCTCATGGTTAGCCTCATGAAAGTGATGTTATCGCGAAGTTTAGGACGCAATCTTGCGTACAAATTGCACCAAGGAGGTGGCCGCCTTAAATGGGGCATACTCACGAGCTTTAAACACCTTATCAAGAGGCGTCTGGAAGACGTGATTGGTGTAGTTGGTCATCGTCTTCATCGCAATGGCCAGAATAATTGAGAGAATGTGCTGCTCGGTGTAACCTGCGCTCAAAAATGCTGCAACTTCGGCTTCTTCGGGCCATCCCCGCTTCTGGACCATGATACGGGTAAATGTAGCTAGGGCGGCATACTTAGCATCAGGTATGGGCTGATCATCACGAATGGCATTGGTTACCGACGGTGGCACGGTCGCTTTCATGTCGGCCATAATGCTATGAGCAGCAACGCAGTAGTCACAACCGTTCTCTTTACTGATCACTAGGAATATGACTTCTTGTTCGCTTCGGTTAAATCCCGAGTTTTTTTGGAACTCTTCCTCGGCGCGCTCGTAGGTACTCATCATCGCCGGTGAGTTCGCCATGAACCGTGGCAAATTAGCGATCATGCCATATTTGGCTTTGACGCTCTGCAGAAGCTCGCGGGTACGGCCCTCGGCTTGAGATGGATCCACAGGACCAAGTGACATTTTGAAGATACCCATAGTTTATACCTCAACAGTTTGAGAGCGTAACAGCGCTTGGACCATCCCAGCTGCTACTTTGCTCAGGTTCTGATATTCCATGTCGCTCATTTTTTTATTTAAGGCTGCAGCAATGACCCCATCTATTGCGTAGACAATAATGAATGCGACGGCTTGATGATCGATTAAGTTGATTTCACGCGCCCTGGTGCGGAGTGCAAATGTCACGATGTCGACAATTCTCTGCATAGCAGCTTCTGTTAAGTCCGCGTGCTCGCCGTATGGAACATGATCACGAATCAAACCGAATAGCCGCGTTTCGTCGCGGTAGGTCTTAAACATGACCGATATGATCTCAGCAATCGCATCCTGTATCGGCAAATGGGCATAGTCAGCTACAGAACTCTCAAGAGCCGCGATAAGCCGCACAGATTGTCCCTCAATAAGACTACCGATGATCGCTGTCTTATCGTCAAAATACTGGTAGAGCGTGGCAACACTGATATCTGCCTCAGCCGCGATGCGGTTCGTATTGAACGATTCGTAACCCTCGCGCAGCAGTAGCTTGGTTGCAGATACCAGGATCTGATCAATGGTTGACTGGGCACGTGCCTGCATAGGCACCTGCATCGTTGCATGGGAGCGGCGCTTTTTCACAATGTGACGCGTCACCTTGGTGACGACGCATGCCTCCTGAATACGCCGGGCCAGGCTTTCCTCGGGGTTCTTTGTGATTTTGCGCTTTGTCACCACGATACCAAACTCCACTTGTGGCTTGGTGTGTCTGAACCAGCAGTCACATGCTCTTATCGGAGTTTTTGCTCGGAAACTTTAGGGGAAGGGAAATTTTTTTTGAATATTACAACTAATCAAAAATGTTAGTTTTTTGTGCTAATGAGAACCAACAAGACCCAGTCAAAGCGAGTTTTTACTCGGTTTCCAACTAGAATGCGTAAATTTGCCCGCACAAAGGAACGCGACTCAGCGACAAGCATCACAGTCACGATGCATCCATACAATGGATGCACAACCTCAGCCCACGCGACAGGGCATGTTGTAGTTGCAGGAAGGTATCACAGTATGCAGCAGCGAAACTGGTATGCTGTGGTGTAATTGGTGTAGGACCAGGTGTCGCAGTTTGAACAAATGATCGGCTTAGATTACTCAACCTGCGTGAGGCTTCAATCGCGCCGTCAGCTCTGCGGTCGTTATTCCGGTGATCAGGAACCGCTTGTCTCGGCTGGTCTGCCCGCTCAGCAAAACGATTTGCGAGCGCTTAAGCGACAGGCTGTCGCGTAGCACATCGACAATAGCATCATTGGCCCGACCATCCTCGGGAGGAGCAGACACTGCAATCTTAAGCATGCCGCGGTACTCGCCCTGGATACCGCTACGCCTTGCACCCGGCTGCGCCCTCACTAGCAACACGCATCCCTGCTCATGCGCCTGAATCACGCGTACTCCCGAGATCGCTGAGACAGCAAACTACAACGGCTCAATGTTGAGATCCTCAGGCTGCTCAGACGCAAATGGTACGTCCACTACCACCGCGTTTTCGCTTTCAAGGCGCCATTCCTCACCCAGTAACAACACAGCCCGGGCTGCATCGGCCGGTGCTACAAGAAGATCAAAAAGGCCTGCAGCGAAACCTAAGTCTGCTTCGTCCTCGATCACGGCCGATTTGTCGACTACCACAACTCCCGCCACTCCCCGGTGAGCGAGAAAGCTGCGAGCGATCTCGGCCTCTTCATACACTCGGTAGGTCGCGATCCGGATGAGATCTTTATGGTTTTTAGTGCTCATAAATTCACCTCGCTCCTACTTCAGGCTTACGCCTGTGACCAGCCAAGGTCAAGATGACTTTCCATGATAAACTTACCCAGCATGCGGTTAATTAGCGGGAAGAGAGCCCGAAATGGGGAAAAAGAAGTTTATCTCAAAAAAATTTGATTCATCGAAGAAAATGGATGCTTTTCTCGAAGAAGAAGATCTTGGGTATCTTTTCGCGTCTCATGGCGAAGTTCAGATACCTAAAATCCACAAAGTCAACCTTGATTTACCTGAATGGCTGGTTGCTCAGCTAGACTTTGAAGCAACGCGTGCTGGTATTTCACGCCAGCCGGTCATTAAATTATTGCTCATTCAAAAGCTTGAAGAAGAGAGACGCAAAAGGTCAGCTTGAATCCAGCCGCTCTCCCCAAAGGGCGAGCTATTCTTGCCTTATAGCGAAGCCGACACACTGACGCGCCAGTGCCGACCCGGTAGCGGCATACCAGCATAGTCACTGTATGAGGTGGCACCGCGATTAGCCTCGGTGCCATCAGCGTAAATATTAAGACGCCGCTGATCGGTAAGATTGAATAACCCAAAACCAAAGCTAAACTGCGACCATTTAGCATCTAACGTAGCATCGTGGATCAAGTAGCCAGGAACAGCGATACTGTTCTCAGAGTCACGCCACACCTGACTTTGGTATCTTGACTGCCACCTGAGAGTTGCAAGTCCTAGGTTTTGACTGATGCTACCGGTAGCAACATGCTCAGCCACTCCCGGCACGGTCCGGTGTCGGCTAGAGTAGCTCAAGTCCATCGGAAAGAGCCGCGCATACCCAGCCATCAGCGTCGTCGACCAGGCCGTAATCTCGCCAGCAATCTCAGCTCCATTGATGGCTGTACGCACCGCGTTTTGCGCCCGCATGGTCTGCGCAATGGAAGGTAGCAAGATAATCCGGTCCCACGTGTCATCTCTAAACAGGGAACTGCGTAAACTAAATTGCTTCATGGGTCCAGTGATCAGCGCCCCGCCCTCTACCCGCCACTGAATGCCAAGTTCGCGGTGGATAGTGGTCTCAGGAGACAGCCCAGGATTATCGCGAATCAAAGCACCATCACCAAACTGCTCAAGCAGCGTCGGTGATCGACGTACTCTTGCCACCTGCATGTAAACGGTTAAGTCTTGCGGCTGCCAAGCTAGCCCCAAAGAACTCCCCGGTATCATCAGATGACGCGACTGACTGAGGCTCTTAACGGTCTCCTGATTCTTCTTGCCGTTGGCATTATCGGTCTGGCGCGTAATCATGCCCTTGAGCTCGGCTCTAACCGTGGGTAAAATCGCTAGATCAAGTCCAGAATAAAATAAGCTCTGACGCCTTCTAATCGTATAATCCGTGGCTGCACTAGTCATTGCGCGGATACTTGTATCGGTGGCCTCGCCACGCAGGTATAGCGACGATTCCCCTTGGTCACTAGCTACAGTCCACTTCAAATTGGTAGCCGCACTACTTGATAGAAGACGCCTTTTATTAGACTGAACCGATCCCAAAACTACATTAGTCGGGTCACTAACGTCCATCTGGTCATCGTAGCGACCGATCTCGAGTCCCATCAATTCTGGCACGGCGACATGAGACGACTCAGGCTTGAAGTTATAGGCTATGCGCCCCACGCGGTGACGGGAATACTCACGCGCCAAGCTATTGGTGCTACTATTGCGCGCCGGCAGACTGGTCTTGGCGTCGTTCCAGAGACCAAGGACCGAAACATGATGCCCGCCACTCTGCCAGTTGAAGGTCGGTAGAAACTGAATGGCTCGCCTATCGGCATGCCGCCGCTCACCCGTTCTATCGTCAGAGACATTGTAGGGGGTAGCGTTATCATCGTGATAGGGAAAGCGACCATCCGTCCAATGCTCTCGTCCATAAAAACGCGCATCGCTGCCATTTGCTGAACGATAGCGACTGAGGGCCCAGAGCGCAGTACCGTAGGGACGCCCCACCAATATCCCAGTCTGATCCTTGCGCCCTACCGGTGTAAACATCCGGTAAGCGATAGCGCCGTTTGGATTGATCGTAGGGAGCGACGGCGGTGGATTACCCACGTAGATCGATAGTTCACCACAGGCACGCAGGTCTAAGTCATCGATGAAAGGGAAACCCACGTAGGGATCCTGCACCCGCAGACCGTCAAGGTACACTTCTGTAAACCTAGAATCCTGGCCTCGCACCCGTGGTAGATTGAAGCCGGACGCATTGATCCTACCAGTATCGGGCAGTGCTAGATTAGGCTCATTCCGGAGATGGACGCGCGTATCAAAGCGCGTCTCATCATCCGGTCGAATCATCACACTCTGTCCAGCTCGGGCTGCGCGCGTAGATTCCGTGCGTGTGCCCCAAACTTCAACCGTATTCGCCCGTGACACTGGTCCATCTTGGTCTTCCGCCTTAGCCACCGAAGTGGCCAAGGTCGAGAGGATGATGGTCAGGGCTGTGGTGAATACGGTAGTCATTTCATTTACGGTACAAATTTGATCTTATAGGGAACTAAAGGCAGAGCCAAAGTGGCGGATGGCGTAGAACTCTCAGACGCTAAATCAAAAATCGAGAATTGACCTGTCCCGTCCGTTTTCTTTTCACCGACATATAGTTTATTGGCACTGATATCGTAAGCAATTGAGTAGTCGGCGTAATTGGCATCGGCAATTTCGTAAAATGTCTTCGCGGTACCAGCATTTATGTCAAACACCTGAACCTGCGATTTGTAGCCGCCGGCGCCATCTGAAGTAGCGACAACGCCGTAGTATTTACCATTTTTAGCACCAACTACACTGCCGTTACCTTTTTCGGTTGCGGTGGACCGGTCAAGCACTAAGGTAGAGGTACGCGCTGCCAAATCCACGCGCTCAAACCCCGACACACATGGTGATGCTGTATCCCAAATTGTGCAGAAGCCGGCGACAATTGGTTTATTTGCGTCATCTACGCCGTAGATAATTTGCGGATTCATGACGTTTAGTTTAATGCCTTGTACCTTTTCCTTCGCCGGATCAATATCGACCACAGTGACTGTGGTACCATCGTCCTTCAACACAAAAATTTGCTGGGCGCCGGTGTAGCCAAAAAAGTCTGCACTACGACCCTGATTAAGCACGTAAATTTCGCCGGGGACCGTGCTACTAGCGCGGTAGAACGCCTCAGGCCGGAACACCGCTTGAGCGTCGGATCCTAAGTCCCAATTAGCAGTTATTTCCTGCTTAATACTGCCATCCGCCGGATTAACCACAACCAACTTATTTGCAATGTAATGTGCGAGTAACACTCGGTCAGATGACAACCACAGTGCGTCGTGAGGATCACCAGAACCCGCTTGCTCTGTGCGAATCTGGTTGCCCGGGGCGCCATCAGATTGCTTGGTATCTATCGAGCGAAAATTAGAGCTGGTGCTTGTCCTGTTGAAAAAATAAAGCTTGTCGTTCATCGTGGTCAGCCACGGATCACCTGACTCACCACTAAGCAAAGTTTTAAGGTCGCCGTTAATGGCGCCATCTTTCAGAGGTTGAAAAAACAACTTCGAAGAGCTGTAGTCCGCAGGCACGCCAGCAATTGCAATCCCCGAAAAAGGCTGTGCCGTCACCGCCGTCTCATCCTTATCTTTGTTCCCACACCCAAGCGACGCGCCTAAGACCCCAACTGCAAGCATCGCCCCCAGCTGACCAGTACCGACACGACCGTGTTTTGCTAGCTTCATCAACAGTCCCCTTGCTCGAGAGATAAAAAATGCCTACTTGGCATTCGGACTCATGGGGTTACACGAACCTCCATACACCGTTGCGGCACAGTGCTGGATTCCCACCAGCTTCCCCAAGTAGGCTGCCTCTTATACAACTCTAGCACTTCGATCTAACAAAGCGAAATTCTTTAGCCTACCGGCCAAATCACTAGATGTTGGCGCTCGATTTGAGTGTGAAATTCGTCCGGAATCCTAGCCCAGTCTAAGACATCGACCAGGATCGGGACGTTGCTCTCGCGAATGTCTTCGAGCAGGTCAAACATGTGCTTTACCGGCAGGGAGCGATCTTTGGTATTCCTGATAACCAGATCGAGATCGCTGCCGGAGTGAAAATTTGCCGTGAGACGACTACCGTAGGCCAAAACTTCCACCGATTGATCTTTGAGATACTTATCAAAGATCAAACGCAGCATCGCTAAGTAACGCGGATCAAGCTGAAGCGCTGCGGGCATCGATCACACCTTTGAGTTTGATGGCGTCGTGCAAGAATGGTTGTATGAGCTTCACCGTTTCCTCTGCAAATCCCTCGCCGTAATCGTGGGCAGTTTTGTTACGATTATCGCGGTAGGAAAACCACCTATCGACCTCATCGGCGGTAAAGAAGCCATGCTTGTGGGCGTGACGAAAAAGATCCTTAAACATGAGCTCATCGACTTGGCGCGACGAAGCAAAGTAGGGCTTTAGAGACTTGCGCAGTAGTTTGCCAGAAGTCTCAAGACAAAGCTCAAAGCCCTTGATGGTAGCATTACGAGCCACCTCGTATTCAATGCTACCAGCCTGTGCAGACCGCAGCATCTGATAGGACACCTCGAGAGTCTTAATGGTTCTACCGAGGTGTGTGGTTGAGAGAGGTGTCGAGGTTATCGTCATCGTCTAAGCCCGTTCGAATTGTCGTCTCACGCTATACACATAGTAATCGGAATCAACCAGTGAAACCAACAAGATCATGGTAAGCCACGAAAAAAGGCCCACGAAAAAAGGGCCCACAAACTAGCGCCGTCTGATTGACGACATCTAGCTTGTGGGCCCACCTTTCACCTTGGCGATCTAAACCACCACGGGTGTCAGAGGCTGGAAGACTCACTTCTTCTCGATGTGCACAATGTTGCCATTGTTGTCATAGACCACGACTGTGCCGTTACCTTGATCAACACCGGAAACGCATGGGACATAAGCAGAGTCACCGCCTGAGAAAATTTGATCGCAGTACTGGAGCTCCTCAGCCATGGCAGCTGAAGACATGGTGACCACCACGAAGGTGCTGGCGATGGCGGCGCGAACGGTCAAAGCGAGTTTGTTTGAAGCTAGTTTCATAAAGATCTCCCAAGATTTTGTTAAAAAGATATCTTCAAGACAAGTTATATATAATTTTATTTAATTAAAAAGTAAATAATATAATAAAAATTATTTGTTAAGTAGTTTATTTACAATAATATCGGTTTAATGGTTCGGAAAATACCGTAATCCCAACTTTGAACCTCGGGCAAACCGCAGTAAGGGCGACCCATCGCAAAAATCCCCTGGTAGACCGGACTACTACCAGGTAGACGAGAGATCGTCACATGGGGGCACCCCCACCTGAAGGTCGGTAAAAAGGAGCTTGTAGTTTTGCTAACTACCCGTGATATCAGCCAGTTTGACCGTGATGGCTTTTTAGTCCTCCCCGGTGTCATTCCATCTCACACCTGCGACGCACTCCGCGGTCGCGCCGATGAGCTGGTCGACGCCTTTGAGCCAGGTGATCTCAAGGTCATCTTCGCGACCGATCGCAACAGTCATGTCCGCAATCATTACTTCCTGGAGTCGGGGGATAAGATCCGCTTCTTTTTTGAAGAAGACGCCCTCAGCGCCGACGGCACGTTGACGCGCGACAAGCACCTAGCCATCAATAAGATCGGCCACGCCTTGGCTGATCTCGACCCGGTGTTCCGCGAATTCTCATTGCTGCCTGAGATTCGCAGCATTGTGACTAGCCTAGGTAAATTTCGTGACCCACGCATCATGCAGTCTATGTACATATTCAAACAACCGCATATCGGCGGCGAAGTGACGTGCCACCAAGATAGTACGTTTCTCGACACCGAGCCGAGCAGTTTGATTGGTCTTTGGTTTGCGCTTGAAGATGCTACAGAGGAAAACGGTTGCCTATGGGCTATCCCTGGCGCTCATAAGGCGGGACGCCGACAAACAATGACTCGTTTACCAGACGAAACAACAAATTTTGAGACTCACGACGCCACCCCGTGGAACCTGGATGCCACCGTGCCCTTGGAGGTGCCCAAGGGCAGCGTTATACTCCTGCATGCGCTTGCACCGCATATGAGTCACAAGAATACGTCGTCGCGTTCGCGTCACGCCTATACGCTCCATGTCAGCGAGGGCGACCTGCCACGGCGTGATGGGATTTGGCTGCAGCGGGATCCCGCGTTGCCGATGCTGAGCCTACTAGGGTGATTCCTTACCTAGTCGGCCGCGTGACGACGGGACGCAGCGCCTCCTCAAGTGCCAGCCATGCATCGCGCTGGCGCTCCGGAACCCCCATCTCCGTCAACACCTCGCGCATCAAAACTTGACGCCGCATAAAATGCGGTCGTCTGATGTCCAGATGGGCATGAGCCGCAGCCAACGGTTTACCGCGGTATTTGCGCGGACCACCGAGCATGGCTGTGGCAAAATCGATCTGCTGCTCGGTGATATGCGCGCGGTCTTTACCAAAAAAGAAATGACCGATCACCCCGTCGGTGAATGCCCGTTCGTAAAAAACGGTCAAACATCGGCGTATGAGATCGGCACCTATCTCTTCGTAGATAGAGGGCTCAGTACTCAGGCCTTCTTGGTCCACGACATACACCAACCAGTGGAAGCCACCATACCAGCTGGAAGCATGAGGCACTTGCCTACTTCCTGCCCCTTAACTTCACCTGCCTTGGTGTAGAACTGGCAGTTCTTGCAGTTTTGGTCCTTACCTGCGACGCCCATCTTGTCGACGCGAGTCGCTTTGGTAGCGTCCGGCACGTACTTAAGCGCCTTTGCGGTGGCATCCGTGTCGGGCACTAATTTTAGCTCGGGGCCAGCAGCAGCTGGTGCAGCCGCCGGCTTGGCCGCTGGGGCTTCTGCAGCCATCGCCCGCACAGCACTGGCAGCTACGACAGTGACCGGCACTGCAGCAGCAAGTTTTTGGAGAGCCTGACGGCGACTCAATTGTTTACAGTCTGACTGATCCGACATGATGGGGCTCCTTTGATCCGATGGGTCTGCGTGAGTTTAGGGTAGTAGCAAGAGCAAGGGGGGGCGGGACATTTCCGGCACCCCAATTATAGCACCACCGCAGCGCCCTAATCTAGGGACTCCTTGGCCTCGCTAGCAGCCTCTGCATCGCGCTGGCGCACATCGCTCTTGGGACGGAATATAAGCCTGATCGGCACTTCTGCAAAGCCCAAATCCCGCCTGAACCTGTTAGTCATATAGCGCACATAACTTTCATGAATCTCATTGGATACGTTGCAGAAAACAACGATCGTTGGGGGCGACACGGCGACCTGGGTGGCAAAGTAAAACTTCACCCGCTTCGACTTAGCCTTGATCAGTGCCGGAGTATGCTCCTGGACCATGGCCCGCAGTACCCGGTTGACCTCGCTGGTATCGACGCGGCTCTTTGCCGACTGTGCTAGTCGTTCGGCCAGAGACATCAACTGGTGGACACGCTGATTCGTCAGGGCCGACACGAAGGTAATAGGCGCATACGACAGCGTCTTCAGCTCGCGATGAATGGCCGCCGTATACTCCTTGGCCGTGTTCGATTCTTTATCGGGGAATATATCCCACTTGTTGACGACGATCCCGACCGGTTTACCGCGATCTGCAGCGAGATCAGCCAGGCGCGCATCCTGCTCCGTCAGACCCTGAACGGCATCAAGCACCAGCAGAACTACATCGGCGCGCTCAATCGCCCTAAGGCTCCGCATGACACTTAAGCTTTCCAGACGCTCGTTGATCTTGGATTTACGCCTGATACCCGCTGTGTCGATCAGGACGTAGGCCTGGTTGTTATAGACCATCGGAGTGTCGAGCGAATCACGAGTCGTGCCTGCAATGTCTGAGACTAAGGCCCGCTCCTCGCCCATCATCCGATTAAGTATCGACGATTTACCTGCATTCGGACGCCCGACGATGGCTATGCGGATAGCATCGCTGGCCGATTTAACGTGCGCCAGACTCGGTAGCGTCTCGAGCTCGTCAGCCAGCTGCTGCTTCAGATCACCAACGCCGCGATTGTGCGCCGCACTAACCTTGATAAGCTCATCGACACCTAGCTCGAAGAACTCCCACATGACCTGACTCTGCTCGGGCCCGTCAACCTTGTTGACGGCGATCACGTGTGGTTTTTTTATCTCTTCCAAGTAGCGCTTGAGCTGACGGTCATGCGGATTCATGCCTGATTTGCCGTCTAAAACCAACAGGACTAAATCCGATTCTTTGATAGCCGCCTCGGTTTGGCGCCACACTAAGTTTTCGGCAAAGGGCTGAAACTTGAAGTCATCCGTCTCAAATCCGCCGGTGTCGATCACCATAAAGCCACTGGTCTTCTCGGCATCAAGCCAAGCATGGCCATAGAGACGATCGCGCGTCACGCCCGGCCGATCATCGACGATAGCGTCATCCGATACGGTGAGACGGTTAAAGAGAGTTGACTTACCGACATTGGGCCGACCAACTATGGCGACGATACCATTGATCATAACTGCCCCTCCTTCGCTACCTGCTTAAATGAAGATATGGCTAACTTGGCTGCTTCTTGCGAAGCTCGTTTCTTACTGGCGCCGCGGCCACGACCGAGTTCACGGCCGGAGACAATGCAACGCACCTCAAACACCTTGGCATGATCGGGGCCGGATTCCTGCGCCACCTCATAAACAGGTGTCTGTTTGTTGTGGGCCTGCGTTAATTCCTGCAGTTGCGTCTTATAGTCCGATCTTTTGTACTGAGCTAAATCACCTTTGAGCTGACCGGCGAAGATCCGCCCGATCAGAGCATCGGCAGCAGCGAAGCCACCGTCGACAAAAACCGCACCGATTAGGGCTTCAAGTGCATCAGCTAAGAGTGAGTCGCGATTACGACCACCAGTCTGAGCCGTGCCCTTACCCATAATGAGGAACTTACCGAGTTGCAATTGACGTGCTTGGTCAGCCAGGTTTTCCTCGTTCACCAGCATGGCACGCAGACGGGACAGATCACCCTCTGCAAGCTTGTCGCTACTCTCCATGAGCCTCTGGCTGATGGCCAGACCAAGAACGGCGTCGCCAAGAAATTCAAGCCGCTCGTTCCAAGGTAAACTTGGCGACGCACTGGCTGCGGACTTTCTCCTAGCAGTCGCACCACGCTGGGGTACAACGCTACTGAGTTCCATCAAGGCCGAGCGATGCGTCAGCGCCTCGTACAACAGGGTCAGGTCGGCAAAGCGGTGGCCGGCCCGTTCCTGCAGCACGTCAAGTCGCGTGAAGATCGGCTGATGTTGGGCCCCGAGGAGTTGATAATCCTCCAGGCGTGCTGGCCGCGGCCACGGTGGCCTTATAGGCTGTGTTGTTGGCAATGAACCCTCCACCGACTACCCTCTCTTGGTCATAAAATACGGCCGCTTGCCCCGGAGTCACCCAGCGCGCCTTCTCGGCGAGCAGGACCTGGTAGCGCCCTGGTTTATCCGCATCTGGCACCACGCGACAAGCGACCGGCTTAGCCCGGTACCGCACCATCACACTTAAGGTCCGATCAGCCGTGATCTCGTCGCGCGGTACAAGCCAATTGACGAGATCGACGCCAAAGCCCTCGACTTTAAGATTCTCGAGATCATCGACGACAACACGGTTGTGCTCTGCGTCGATCGCAGCCACATATTTGGGGTCGGGACCTAAAGCCCCAAGTCCCTTGCGTTGCCCGACTGTAAAGAGATGAATTCCCTCGTGACGCCCAAGAACGAGACCATCACGATCGACAATCTCACCGCCGCGTCCACGCACCACGTCGGGATAATGCTTTTCTAAAAAGTCGCTGTAGCGGCCCCCAGTGACAAAGCAGATCTCTTGGCTCTCGTGTTTTTCCGCCGTATGGAGTCCAAGACGTGCAGCGATCGCCCGCACCTCAGGTTTAGTTAAACCACCAAGCGGAAACATCGCCCGCTTGAGATTGTCGGGCTGCATGTCGAAGAGGAAGTAGCTTTGGTCCTTCTTGGGATCAAGGCCTGTATAGAGCTCACTCGGGCGTCCATCGCTATGGTGCACGACCCGCGCATAGTGCCCAGTCGCCACCCAGTCGGCACCGAGCGCACGTGCACGGTCCACTAAGTGATCAAATTTGAGTTTACTGTTGCACATCACGCACGGATTAGGCGTACGCCCGGCGCCGTATTCAGACGCGAAATAATCGACGACGCCCTTTTTAAACTCACGCTCGTAGTTCACGACGTAATGAGGGACACCCATGCGGTGGGCCGCCATGCGTGCGTCGTGGACATCAGTGAGCGAGCAGCAGCTATCAAAACGCTCCTCGCCGTCGCCAGCATGGTTCCACAGCTGCATCGTAATACCAATAACCTCGTAGCCCTGCTCAAGTAGCAAAGCCGCCGCGACACAGGAGTCCACACCTCCCGACATTGCTGCCACGACACGAGTCTTGGTCATGCTGCGTACCCCCCCGACTATTGATAAAAGCCTGATCCGGCGAGGGTCGCAGTATACCTATTTTTAATCAATGCACCAGTATTTTATGATTTTCTAATAAAATAAGACGACCTCGCGGCCAGCCGGCCCGAAGTCCATTCAGGCGGCTGGCCGGCGATCATCAAACCCCTGTTTTAAGAGGCTTTCTTGTATGCCGGGTGGAGGACTTCAAAAGCCTCCACGGCGCGCGCGTCAGGGACAGAGATACCTACCCCAGACATGTCAGAAAGAGCTGGAGCCATGCTTTCAAGGGGGTCGACTATCAGCCTGGCATCGATGCCGCGGCCTTTAAGTACTGGTAATTTTTCTTTTGCCTGTTCGATAGTTGGATACATTTCTATGCATTTCATGTGAGACCCCCGCGAAAGTTAGCTTAGGGCGTGACCTTAGCTCTAACTCACGCGCACCAAGATTGTGTTCGGCACTTGCCAGAATTACTTTAGGGAAAATTTAAGCCCACCCCAAAAAAACCAATACCCAAGGGCTTTCCGTGGGTTATACATAGGGCTCTAGCTAACTCAGGGCGGTTCGAGCTCCATGGTGCAACTGACAGAAGACGATTTTCCGATAGATTCCTCTCGTACGGAGCGCGTTTGAGTCAATCATGAACTCAGATCCCCACCCTATTTACCGAAAAATCAGTTGGCATCTACTGCCACTGCTCTTTTGCTGCTACGTCATCGCCTACATCGACCGAGTCAATGTCGGGTTTGCCAAGCTGGAGATGCTTACTGATCTTTCGATGTCGGAAGCCGCTTATGGTCTAGGCGCCGGCATGTTTTTCATCGGCTATTTTTTACTCGAAGTCCCTAGTAATCTGATCCTACATCGTGTCGGCGCCCGGCTATGGATTGGGCGCATCATGATCACCTGGGGCATCCTTTCAGGCGCCATGGCTCACGTCACGACTGAGTATCAGTTCTACGTGGTGAGATTGTTACTCGGCATGGCAGAGGCCGGCTTTTTCCCGGGAATCCTCCTCTACCTCGGCTACTGGTATCCCGCAGGAGTCAGGACCCGCGTGACAGCCATCTTTATGGCGGCTGTCCCCGTCGCCGGGATGATCGGTGGTCCACTCTCAGGCTGGATCATGCAGTTTCTCGAAGGTCACGGTGGGCAACGCGGATGGCAGTGGATGTACTGGATTGAGGCGGTGCCCGCAGTGTTGCTCGGCATTTATGTGGCAGCAAGGCTGCCTGATAATCCCAGGCATGCGCGGTGGCTCAGCCATGCGCAACGAGAATTGGTCGCCACCAGCATCGCTACTGAGGAGACCACGAAGACGCACGGAAGTTTTCGTGACGCGCTTGGGACTCCTCGTTTTTGGCAGCTCTGCGCCGTTTACTTCTGCCTCGTCATGGGAAACTACGGCGTCAGTTTTTGGCTACCGTCTGTCATCAAAGGCACCGGCGTCACCGACCCAAGTCAAGTAGGCCTGCTCTCCGCGCTCCCCTGGATCGCTGCCCTTGTCGCCATGATGGCCGCCTCTGCTAGTGCCGATAGACACCGGGAATACCGCTGGCATGTTGCGATGCCGTCTCTACTTAGCGCGCTTGGATTTTACCTTACAGCGAGTCATCTACACGGCACAGCCGGTGCCCTCGTGGCAATGACCCTGGCTGCCTGCGGGATTATCACGAGCCTGCCCATATTTTGGAGTCTACCAGCCACCACTTTGTCCGGTGTCGCCGCCGCTGGCGGTATCGCGCTCATCAACTCCCTTGGTAACGTGGCGGGATTCCTGAGTCCCTACTTAGTTGGTTGGCTCAACGACCGGACGGGATCGGCGGTCGCTGGACTCCACGCTATCGCTGCATTTTTAGTCCTGGGTGCCCTGCTCACCCTAACTCTAAAGTCACCCAAGACCAACTAGATCGCATTAACGATCAGAGCCTCTAATGTGATCGAAGCGCCTCCAAGCCATCGGACGCGCGGCTCCATGACACCGGAGACACCCGTGCCGGGTGCCAAAAAATCGAGGACGAAGCGCTGAGACTCACCGCTGGCAAAAAAGTCATCCGCTTTAATCAGCCTCTGCGCCAAAACCTTACGGCCGTTCCATACAAGATCAATTTCCAAAACGGCGTCGCTGCGGGTCGCGCCGCTGTCGCGCCTCAAGTAAAACACCGCCTGACCAACGCGGCCTGACGTCATGGGTAGGTAGTTCCGATAGTAAATAAATCCAGGTTTATCATGATCTTGCTGCACCGCCCATCCGCCGCCGCTATCATGCCCCACGCTGTGACTGGTGACGCCGGTGCCGGGGATATTTAGGACTGTTGTGGTGATCGCGCTCAGACTCGATTCGGTTCGGTTACCGAGAATATTGAGGATCCGCAGTTGTTCGGGTCCGATACTACCAGGGGTCTCTTGCCGCGGCGCAATACGCTGCCCAGCGAGTACAGACCCAGTGAATTCAAAGCCACCATGTGCAATGCAGAGGCAAACGCCAAGATCTTCGCCGGCGTGATCGACCTCTTGCTGCATGCTAATCGATTGCCCCGCTCTCAGTTGCGGCGTCGCGCTCAGAGTGAGCGTCCCGGTGCCTCTGACTTGGATGAAATCACTCTTTTGACCGTCGCCGTTGTATTTTAAGGGAGCGTACTTCTTAAGATCCTCGCCGTCCCACGAGATAAAGTTCTGGTACTGCTTTAGGTAGTGCGGATGCGGCCAATCGGTGAGAATCTGGCCACCGATCAGTTTTTCCATCCCGACGTTGGCAACGGCTCTGTCACCGTAATTAATGAGTTGGTAGCGCCGCTCGATAATCGGTTGATCACCGAGCATGATGTAGCTACTGACGAGACGAAGATCCGTCGTCTCCGTATCGTCGACAGGATAAGGGCTCCCACAGGCGAAGGAATCGGGATGAAACCGCGCGACGATCGTCATCGAAGCCTCATTACGAAAACGAATGCCACCCGCAACGACCGCGACTTCGGTTGATCCGACGGGATGGTCCCACCGGCCTGGGTCAGTGTTGTCATTGATACACTCACGCCACCATGCGGGAGCATCAGTAAAGTGGTTGGCTTCGAGTATCCCGGCCTGGCTATCGTGACGACCGTTTTTGTACCGCGGCAGCTCGTAATGTTCGGCACCGTTATAGGCTCTAGGCCAGCGCCCATCGCCGTCCTCCCCCGGGAGGAGCATACTCACTGGGCGCGTACCGTTTGGGGTTGGCTCAAGCAAAACAAAATCTAAATTATCTGGTATGGCATTCAGGGGCCACAGTCCGTTCAGTTTACCGGAAAATCCCGTATTATCAATCCACGCCAGGTAGTGTTTTCCGACAAACATAAAATCGCCCTCACGCGGGCCTTCATGCGACGGGAATCCTAGCCCAGCACTTGCTCTGCCAACTAATTCCTCGACCCTCCCGG